>JAGXGN010000049.1 GCA_024636705.1 Halomonas sp. | reverse complement strand
GCAGCGTCAGATGTGTATAAGAGACAGGTCCGGTAGCGGTCGAGGAAGCGCTGGCGGTTGACCGCGCTTTTGTGCTTGGCATTGGCACGACGATCGATGAAATAGGTCATGACGACCTCCTCGGTCTACTGCGACTTGCGTACCCGCAGGTACCACTCAGAGAGCAGGCGTACCTGTTTCTCGGTGTAGCCACGATCGACCATGCGCGCCACGAAGTCCTCGTGCTTCTTCTGATCGGACGTCGAGGCCTTGGCATTGAAGGAGATCACCGGCAGCAGTTCCTCGGTGTTGGCGAACATCTTGTGCTCGATCACCCCCCGCAGCTTCTCGTAGGACTGCCAGCCGGGATTCATGCCGTTGTTCTGGGCACGCGCCCGCAGCACGAAGTTGACCACCTCGTGGCGGAAGTCCTTGGGATTGGAGATACCGGCCGGTTTCTCGATCTTCTCCAGCTCCTCGTTGAGGGACTGACGATCCAGGAACTCGCCGGTCTCGGGGTCACGATATTCCTGATCCTGAATCCAGAAGTCGGCATAGGTGACATAGCGGTCGAAGATGTTCTGGCCGTACTCGGAATAGGACTCGAGATAGGCGGTCTGGATCTCCTTGCCGATGAAGTCCACATAGCGAGGGGCCAGGTACTCCTTGATGAAACGCAGATAGCGCTCGAATGTCTCCTTGGGCAACTGCTCCTGCTCCAGGCGCTGCTCGAGCACATAAAGCAGGTGCACCGGGTTGGCGGCAATCTCGTGATTGTCGAAGTTGAAGACCTTGGACAGGATCTTGAAGGCGAAGCGCGTCGACAGCCCCTCCATGCCCTCGTCGACCCCGGCCGCGTCGCGATACTCCTGGATCGACTTGGCCCTGGGATCGGTGTCCTTGAGGTTCTCGCCGTCGTAGACCCGCATCTTGGAGTAGATGCTCGAGTTCTCGGGCTCCTTGAGTCGCGAGAGCACCGAGAACTGCGCCAGCATGCGCAGGGTGTCCGGCGCACAGGGCGCCTCGGCCAGCGACGAGTGTTCGAGCAGCTTCCTGTAGATGTTGATCTCCTCGCTGACCCTCAGGCAATAGGGCACCTTGACCATGTAGACCCTGTCGAGGAAGGCCTCATTGTTGCGATTATTGCGGAAGGTCTGCCACTCGCTCTCGTTGGAATGGGCCAGCACGATGCCGTCGAAGGGAATCGCTCCCATCCCCTCGGTGGGGTTGTAGTTGCCCTCCTGGGTGGCGGTCAGCAGCGGATGCAGCACCTTGATCGGCGCCTTGAACATCTCGACGAATTCCATGAGCCCCTGGTTGGCACGGCACAGCCCGCCGGAGAAGCTGTAGGCGTCCGGGTCATCCTGGGAATATAGCTCTAGCTGGCGGATATCGACCTTGCCCACCAGGGAGGAGATATCCTGGTTGTTCTCGTCGCCGGGCTCGGTCTTGGAAATGGCGATCTGGTTGAGCCGAGAGGGATACAGACGCACCACCCGGAACTGCGAGATGTCACCACCGGATTCCTTGAGCCGCTTGGCCGCCCAGGGCGACATCACGCTCTTGAGGTAACGCCGCGGAACACCGTATTCCTTCTCCAGCAATTCGCCGTCTTCCTCCGGGGAGAAGAGCCCCAGCGGCGACTCGTAGACCGGCGAACCCTTGATGGCATAGAAAGGCACCTTCTCCATCAGCAGCTTGAGTCGCTCGGCGAGAGACGACTTGCCGCCCCCTACCGGACCGAGCAGGTAGAGGATCTGCTTGCGCTCCTCCAGCCCCTGGGAGGCGTGGCGAAAGTAGGCGACGATCTGCTCGATGGCCTCCTCCATGCCGTAGAACTCGGAGAAGGCCGGATAACGCCGGATCACCTTGTTGGAGAAGATGCGCGAGAGCCGCGAATCCTTGGCGGTATCGATCACCTCGGGCTCACCGATGGCCTCGAGCAACCGCTCGGCGGCGGTGGCATAGGCCACGGGCTCCCGACGACAGAGTTCAAGGTACTCCTGCAGGGTCATTTCTTCCTGCTGGACACGCTCAAAACGGTTCTGCACATGATCGAAGATGCTCATCGATGCCTCCTGATATGCCCATTCCCCCGACCACTCCTTCGAAGAGCAGCCTTCCGGAGAGGCTATCCATCAGCGTAGACGCTGGACCGGGCGTATTAGCGTACAACGAATCAACGATGGATATTGCTACCCACTGAGAGCACCGCAGCGGCGAAGAGTTCTGGGGAAATTACGGTTCAGCGCATCGAACCGAAGGCGTCGAAGATCAGCAACGATGGAGCCAGAAGCAAGAAACCCCGAGCCAGTAGACTCGGGGTTCGGGAATTCATGATGGCGGACCGGACGGGACTCGAACCCGCGACCTCCGGCGTGACAGGCCGGCATTCTAACCGACTGAACTACCGGTCCGCATGGTGGGTGATACCGGACTCGAACCAGTGACCCCCAGCATGTGAGGCTGGTGCTCTAACCAACTGAGCTAATCACCCACAATTTCATGTACCACAGGATGCAGACGCGAACGCTTCATGGCGGACCGGACGGGACTCGAACCCGCGACCTCCGGCGTGACAGGCCGGCATTCTAACCGACTGAACTACCGGTCCACTGATATGAGGCGAGACGCAAGACGATGGCGGACCGGACGGGACTCGAACCCGCGACCTCCGGCGTGACAGGCCGGCATTCTAACCGACTGAACTACCGGTCCCCAGAGTCTTTCCACATGAACAGCCATTGCAGGGCAATGGTGGGTGGTACAGGGTTCGAACCTGTGACCCCCAGCTTGTAAGGCTGGTGCTCTCCCAGCTGAGCTAACCACCCCTGGTCACGTGGCGCTGAATTCTACAGGCGCGCCGCCCAAAGTCAACGCTTTTCGCGTTCCATCGGCATCCGGCCAGCCACCGCAGAATCATCTGCGCTTTCATCGACTTGGCATCCATTCACGAGCATGGCGCCGTCACCTGTGGGCTGCCATGAAATCGGCGATGGACCCTGCAGCCTCCCGGATCAGTTCGCCCTGACGGCGACCGGAGGCACGTCGAGGCTTCCAGTCATGATCCCCGTCTTCCAGCCAGTGAATCGTGACTCCTTCGGGCAGCTCCAGGGCACCCAACTCCTCGCGAGTACCGAACGGATCTCGACTCCCTTGCAGCACCTGGACGGGGCAGGTGATCAACGGCCAGTGGGACAGGCGCAAGATATCCGGCTTCCCCGGGGGATGGAACGGATAACTGCAGAGCACCAGGCCGGCTGACTGATCACGGGCGGCAAGCAGGCTGGCGGCCCGGCCACCCATCGACTTTCCGCCGAGCCAGGGTGCCGGAATGTCGGGATGCGACACGCTGTCGCGCCAGCGAGCCAGCTCATCGACCAGATGGTCGATGCGGGGAGGAGGACGCCGCCGGGCTTCTTGACGCATCTGCTGGAGGTAGGCGAACTCGAAGGCCAGGGTCTGGACACCTACATCCGCCAGGGCATCGCGCAGGCTCTCCATGAAGACCGAATCCTGACCGGCCCCCGCCCCATGGGCGAAAAGCAGGCGACCGATGGAGGCCTCCCCCCGCACCTCGATGGGCCCAAGGCCCTGAACGTCCCAACCGCCTTGTTCGCCGACGAACAATCGTTCGGCCAATCCTGCGGGTGATACCCTATCGCTGATCGAACAGAAAGACTGGGACACGAGACAACCTCGATTGGTGAATAGATCACTTTAACGTATTTAGGTTAGTGACAGCCTGCGCTAGTATTCCAGAGAAGATTGATCTGCATCATCCTGCGGAAGGCCGACCCAAGGCAAAATGCCGCGGGGAAACCCCAATACCGCATTCGATGGGAACCTGACATGAGCACAGCATTTGAACACCCGACCTACAATTATAAGGTGGTTCGGCAGTTCGCAATCATGACGGTGGTGTGGGGCATCGTGGGGATGCTCCTCGGTGTCATCATCGCCTCGCAGCTGGTATGGCCGGAACTGAATCTGGGACTGCCTTGGACGAGCTTCGGCCGTCTGCGGCCGCTACATACCAATGCCGTGATCTTCGCCTTCGGCGGCTCGGCGCTATTTGCGACCTCCTACTACGTCGTCCAGCGAACCTGTCAGGTGCGGCTGTTCTCGGACAAGCTGGCGGCCTTCACCTTCTGGGGCTGGCAGGCAGTGATCCTCTCCGCGATCATCACCCTCCCGATGGGTTACACCAGCACCAAGGAATACGCCGAGCTGGAGTGGCCAATCGACATCCTGCTGGCCGTGGTCTGGATCAGCTATGCCATCGTCTTCCTGATGACCATCAAGCTGCGCAAGACCTCCCACATCTACGTGGCTAACTGGTTCTTCGCCGCCTTCATCATCACCGTGGCAGTGCTGCACATCGTCAACAGCGCCTCTATTCCGGTGGGCACGACCTACTCCGTCTCCGTCTATTCCGGCGCCATCGATGCCATGGTGCATTGGTGGTATGGACACAATGCCGTCGGCTTCTTCCTGACCGCCGGCTTCCTCGGGATGATGTACTATTTCGTGCCCAAGCAGGCCGAGCGTCCGGTCTACTCCTACCGCCTCTCCATCGTCCACTTCTGGGCGCTGATCATGGTCTACATGTGGGCCGGCCCGCACCATCTGCACTATACAGCCCTGCCCAACTGGACGCAGTCGCTCGGCATGGTACTGTCGATCATCCTGCTGGCCCCCTCCTGGGGCGGCATGATCAATGGCATGATGACGCTGTCGGGCGCCTGGCATAAGCTGCGCACCGACCCGACCCTGCGTTTTATGGTAGTGGCCCTCTCCTTCTACGGCATGTCCACCTTCGAGGGGCCAATGATGGCGGTGAAGACCGTCAACGCCCTCTCCCACTACACCGACTGGACCATCGGCCACGTGCACGCCGGCGCCCTGGGCTGGGTGGCGATGATCACTATCGGCTCCATGTATCACCTGATTCCGCGTCTGTACGGCCGTACAGAGATGCACTCGGTCAATCTGATCGGTGTGCACTTCTGGCTGGCCACCATCGGCACCGTGCTCTACATCGCCGCCATGTGGGTCAACGGCATCCTGCAGGGCCTGATGTGGCGCGCCATCAACGCCGATGGCACCCTGATGTACACCTTCATCGAATCGGTCGAAGCCAGCGGGCCCGGCTACATCGTTCGCCTGATCGGTGGCCTGTGCTGGGTGGCCGGGATGTTGATCATGGCTTACAACGTCTTCATGACCGTCCGGCGCGGTGAAGGCGCTCGTCAGCCGCTTCCGCAGACTGCCTGAGCCAACCAGGGAACGAGACACCAATGAGACACGAGATAGTCGAAAAGAACGTCGGTCTGCTCGCCGTACTGATCGTGGTGGTCATCAGTTTCGGGGGCCTGGCCGAGATCGTGCCGCTGTTCTTCCAGAAGCAAACGACCGAACCGGTCGAGGGCCTCGAGCCCCTCTCTGCCCTGGAGCTCTCGGGTCGCGGCATCTACCGCCGCGAAGGCTGTGTCGGCTGCCACTCGCAGATGATCCGCCCCTTCCGCGCCGAGACCGAGCGCTATGGCCCCTACACCGTGGCCGGCGAAACCGTCTACGACTACAACTTCCTGTGGGGCTCCAAGCGTACCGGCCCGGACCTGGCCCGCGTGGGCGGCCGCTACAGCGATGACTGGCACCGTGCCCACCTCTACAACCCCCGCGACCTGGTACCGGAGTCGATCATGCCCGCCTTCCCCTGGCTGTTCGAAAACACCCTGAGCGGGAAGCGTATCGCCGGCGAGATGCGCGCCATGCAGATGCTGGGCGTGCCCTATACTGATGAACAAATTAGCGGCGCCAGCGAGGCCGTGCGCGGCGAGCGCGAGATCACCGCGCTGGTCGCATACCTGCAGCAGCTGGGTACCGTGCTCAAGGATTCGCGCTGACCATGGATAACGGGACCATCAACGGTGTAATCATCATCCTGCTGATCATCAGCTTCGTGGGGCTCACACTGTGGGCCTACTCGAAGCGACGCAAGCCGGACTTCGACGAGGCAGCCAACCTGCCCTTCGCCGACGAGGATGAGCCTGCGCCTCACCATCGACAGGATTCGCCCACAGATCGGACTGCCAGAGCCGATTCCCGAGACAAGCAGGGAGACACGAACGCATGAATACGCTTTGGAATGACTCCCTTTCCGGCTTCTGGAGCGCCTGGATCATCGTCATCACCCTGGGCACCATCGCTTTCAGTGCCTGGATCCTCTTCGCCAACCGCAAGACCGACAAGGCCCCGGATGCTGAGGGGAACGTCGAGACTACCGGTCATCCGGCAGACGAAATCGAGGAATACGACAACCCCCTGCCTCGCTGGTGGTTCCATCTCTTCGTGGGCACCATCCTCTTCTCCCTGGTCTATCTGGTGCTCTATCCCGGCCTTGGCAACTTCGCCGGCCTACTCGGCTGGAGCCAGGAGGGCCAGTGGGAGGAGGAAGTCGCCCGTGCCGAGGAGCGCTTCACACCCATTTTCGCCCAGTACCAGGAAGTCCCGATTCCCGAACTCGCCCGTGATGGCGAGGCCATGCAGGTGGGCGAACGCATCTATCAGAACAACTGCGCGGTCTGCCATGGTGCCAATGCGCAAGGGGGCTACGGTTTCCCCAACCTGACGGACGATGATTGGCTCTACGGCGGGGAACCGGAAAACATCGTCACCACCCTGGAACGCGGTCGCAATGGGCTGATGCCCTCCTGGCAACAACTGGGTGAAGCGAACATCGAGAATCTCACCCAGCACGTGCTGGCCCTGTCCGATCTCGAGCATGATGCCGAGAGTGCCGAACAGGGCGCCTCTCTCTTCGCCTCGGTCTGTGCGGCCTGCCACACGCCTGACGGCACGGGCAACCAGGCTCTCGGCGCCCCTAACCTGACCAATGATACCTGGCTCTATCGAGCTCCCGGCCAGAGCGTTGCCGACTCCATTCGCCAGACGCTGCGCAACGGTCGCAACGGGCACATGCCGGTACAGCAGGCCTACATAGGCGAAGAGCGGGTGCATGTCGTGGCCGCCTATGTCTACAGTCTTCGTTTCCAGGACTGAGACAGTGCCATGAAGCGGGTGCGGCCTCGGGTCGCATCCCGTCTCATCGGACAGCGGGGGTCGTTACAATGCGTCCTGTCATTATTTGCCCTTCCGCGAGCCAACGATGAGCGACAAGATAGCGACGACAGACGTCACCCCGGTCGGCCATCATGTTCCGGGGGGAACCGAAAAGCAGGAGATGTACGCCAAGCGGCGTCACATCTATGTTCGCGAGATCAAGGGCTTCTTTCAGCGACTGCGCCGCGGATCCAACTGGTTGCTGATGCTGGCCTACTTCCTGACGCCCTGGCTGCAGTGGGGAGACCGGCCGGCGATCTGGTTCGACCTCCCGGGTCGCGAGTTTCATATCTTCGCGGCGACCTTCTACCCCCAGGAATTCATGCTGCTTTCCTGGCTGCTGATCATCTGTGCCTTCGGGCTTTTCTTCATCACGGTATTCGCCGGCCGTGTCTGGTGCGGCTACACCTGCCCGCAGAGCGTCTGGACCTTCCTGTTCATCTGGTTCGAGCACCGGATCGAGGGAAGCCGAAACAAGCGCATCAAGCTCGACAGGCAACCCACCGACCTGGAAAAGGCCTGGCGCAAGGCGGCCAAACACGCCTGCTGGCTGGTCATCTCGCTGGCCACCGGTGTCACCTTTGTCGGCTACTTCACACCGATCCGTGAACTCGTCATCGACCTGCCCACCCTGAACGCCCATGGCTGGTCGTACTTCTGGGTCGGCTTCTTTCTGGTCTTCACCTACCTCAATGCCGGCTGGCTACGCGAACAGGTCTGCATCTACATGTGCCCCTATGCGCGCTTCCAGGGCGTGATGTTCGATGCCGACACCCTGATCGTCTCCTATGATGCCGCGCGCGGAGAACCGCGTGGTGCCCGCAAGAAGACCCTGTCCCACGAGCAGGCCCGCGCGGCCGGCCACGGAGACTGCATCGACTGCGACCTCTGCGTACAGGTCTGTCCCACCGGCATCGATATCCGCGATGGCTTGCAGTATGAATGTATTACCTGCGCCGCCTGTATCGATGCCTGCGACAGTGTCATGGATCGCATGGGCTACCCGCGCGGCCTGATTCGTTACACGACCGAGAACGCGCTGGAAGGGCGCAAGTCGCGCATACTGCGACCTCGCTTGATGGGCTACCTGGCCGCACTCCTGGTGATGATCGGCGCCTTTGCCTGGGCCCTTTCGGATCGCCTTCCTCTGGACGTCGAGGTCGAGAGGCAGCGTAACCAGCTGTTTCAGATGACCCGCGAGGGGCGAATCAGCAACGTCTATACATTGATGGTGCGCAACCTCGACAGCGAGGATCATGTCTACCGGCTGAACGCCAGCGGTCTGCCGGGCCTCGTCCTCGATACACAAAGCATCAGTGTGCCCGGCGGGCAATCCCGCCGAACGGCGGTGGAAATCACCGTGGACCCGGAGGTCATCGAGTTGCCGAGTCATGCCATCCAGTTGCGCCTCGATGCCGAGGACGACGATGAAATCAGCATGGAGCGTGAAATCCGCTTCATTGGAGAGATCCGGAGATAATCGTGCATTCGTCCCCCGTGACCCCCTGGTACAAGCAGTTCTGGCCCTGGTTCATGATCGGATTACTGAGTGCCTCAGTGACCTTCAGCATGGTTTACCTGGCCTTTTCGATCTACTACTTCGACGGCGGCGTAGCCCAGGACTATTACACGCGCGGCCTGGCCATCAACCAGCAACTGGCCAAGCAGGAAAACGCCCGCGGGCTGGGCCTGGCGGCGACCCTGCGCGCCGATCCCCAAACCGGCGATATCGTCGTCGATCTCGAGGGCGAACAGCGCCCTGAACGCCTCTACCTCAAGCTGATCTTTCCCACGGAGAGCAGCCGCGACCGCTCGCTGGTCCTGGAGCATGTCCGCGGCGGCCGCTACGTGACCCAGATCGACGAACCCCTGCGCTATCGCTGGTACCTGCACCTGCAGCCCGCCGAGGGCCAGGATGCCGACTGGCGCCTGACCGGCGAGGCGCGCTTCCCCAGCGACGATGAGATAGCCCTGACGCCGGGCCTCTAGCGCCTGCCGACGAGACAGCATGACTCAGAGCCCCAATACGCCTGACGCGGCCCCCGAGTGCTACCACTGTGGCAACCGGGTGCCCGAGGGTGCGCCCTGGACCATCACCCTCGACGACCGACGCCATCCCCTCTGCTGTCCCGGCTGCGAGGCCGTGGCCCATGCCATCGTCGATGGCGGCCTAGCGAGCTACTATCGCTTTCGCACCGCGCTGCCTGAACGACCGGACGACCGCCAGGCGGCCAAGGCCGAGACCTGGGCGGTCTTCGATGATCCAGGGCTGCAGGCACGCTTCGTGCATCCCGACGGAGACGGGACGGTGCATGCCACTCTGGCCGTGGACGGCATTACCTGTGCGGCCTGTGCCTGGCTGATCGAACACCGCCTCAATGCCCTGGAAGGCATTACCTCGAGCGCCGTCAACCTCACGCATCACCGCCTGCGGGTCAGTTGGGGCCCCGAACGGGTCGCCCTGTCACGGATCCTTGCCGAGATGGCCGCCATCGGCTACCCATCCCAACCCTACGAACCTGACGAAGCGCAGCAACGCTTGCAGCACGAGGAGCGCATGAACGTGCGCCGCTTGATCGTCGCCGCCGTGGGGATGATGCAGGTGATGATGTTCTCGATCCCCATCTACGTGGCCGGTCCCGACGAGATCAGTGCCGACTTCCTCGCCCTCTTTCACTGGCTCTCTTTTGCCCTGGCTACCCCGGTGGTGCTGTTCTCGGCACAGCCCTTCTTCCGCAACGCCCTGCGCGACTTGCAGACCCGCGTACTGGGCATGGACGTGACGGTATCCCTGGCCATCGGCGCGGCCTACCTGGCCAGCGGCTATGCGGTGATCGCTGGCCGCGGCGACGTCTATTTCGACTCGGTCGCCATGTTTACCTTCTTCCTGCTCTTCGGTCGCTACGTGGAGGGCCGCGCCCGACGCCGCAGCGGGCATAGCGGCAACGCCCTTTCTGGCGCCCTGCCCCTCTCGGCGACCCGCCTCACCGAGGCGGGGGAAGAGCGCATCCTGCCCGCCAGCGAGCTCACCGCCGGCGACCGGGTGCTGGTCAGGCCCGGGCATGGTGTCCCGGCCGACGGGGTGATCGAGGCCGGCGAGTCGAGCCTCGACGAGTCCATGCGCACCGGGGAGTACCTGCCGGTGACCCGCGGGATCGGTGACCGCGTGACCGGTGGCAGCCAGAACATCGAGAGCCCGTTGACGGTGCGCGTCACCCACGCCGGCGCCGATGCCCGGGTCGCCAGCATCGTCGACCTCACCGACCGTGCCTTCGCCAGCAGGCCGCGAATCGCTCAGCTGGCGGCGCGCATGGCGCATCACTTCGTGCTGCAGGTGCTGCTGATCTCCTTGGGGGTGGCCGTTGCCTGGTGGTTCATCGACCCGGACCGGATGCTCTGGGTCACGCTGTCGGTGCTGGTAGTCACTTGTCCCTGCGCCCTGGCACTGGCCACCCCCACGGCCCTCACCGCCGGTCATGGCCGCCTGCATCGCCGGGGTGTACTGATCACCCGTGCCGATGCGCTCGAAACGCTGTCTCAGCTCGACCGGGTGATCTTCGACAAGACTGGGACTCTGACGAGCGGCGAAATGAGCCTGATTGAGATCCGACTGAGCGGCGACTCGGACCACTCTCTTGACGAGGACCGCGCACGCAGTGTGGCGGCCGCCCTGGAGGCACAGTCGGAACACCCCATCGCACGTGCCTTCCGTCCCTTCCGCGAGGCCGACGTCACGGCCGACGAGGTGCTCAGCCGACCCGGCCAGGGCCTGGAGGGCAGGGTCGACGATCGCCGCTGGCGGCTCGGCAAACCGGAGTTCGCCGCCCCCGAGGCATCCCCGGCGCTGCCCGTCGAGGGGCAGTGGCTGCTGCTGGCCGAGGAGGGCCAGCCGCGGGCCTGGTTCGCCCTCCACGACCGCCTCCGGGAGGATGCCCGGGAGACGGTCGTGGCCCTGCGGGAGCGGGGCCTGGCGGTGGAACTGCTCTCCGGCGACACCTCCTCGGCGGTGGCGGACATGGCCCGGCGCCTGGGCATCGACACCTGGCAGGCGGCGGCCACCCCCGAAGACAAGCTCGCCCGTCTCCAGGCCCTGCAGGCCAGCGGCGAACGGGTGGCCATGGTCGGAGATGGCATCAATGATGTCCCGGTACTGGCCGGTGCCGATGTGGCCATCGCCATGAACGGTGCCACCGATCTGGCACGCACCCGCGCCGACGCCGTCTTGCTCGGCCCGCGCCTGGGGCGTATCGTCGAGGCCATCGAGACCGGCCGAGCCACCCGGCGGATCATCCGCCAGAACCTGGCCTGGTCGCTGGTC
>JAGXGN010000048.1 GCA_024636705.1 Halomonas sp. | reverse complement strand
GGGGGTGACCTGCCAGTAGCCCTGCCCGATCCCCACCGAGAGCGTCTCGCCAGGGTACCAGGGCTGGCCGAAGCGCTCGCGCTTCCAGTCACGGGACGGCATCAGGGCCTTGCTCTCGCCGAAGACATCGTAAGCGACTCGCTGGCCGAAACCGAAGGCACTCATGTTGTCGTGCAGGCGGTCGATACCCAGGTCATTAGCCAGGGTATAGTAGTAGGTGTTGTTGGACACGGCGATGGATCGCTCCAGATCGACGCGGCCGTGGCCCCAGCGCAGCCAGTTGCGATAGCGGCGGGAATCATTGGGCAACTGGAAATAACCCGGATCGAAGATGGTTTTTCCCGGGGTGATGACCCCTTCCGCGAGCCCCGCCATGGCCAGGAAGGGCTTGATGGTGGATCCCGGCGGGTACTGGCCGCGGGTCGCCCGGTTGAACAGGGGGAGATCGATGTCCTCCTGGAGGGCGCGGTAGGACGCCACATCGATCCCGGTCACGAACTGATTGCTGTCGAAGCCCGGCTCCGAGACCATCGCCAGGATCTCGCCAGTCGCGGGCGCGATGGCGACGATCGAACCGCGTCGCCCGTCGAGCAGTTCATGAGCCAGGGTCTGCAGCTCCTTGTCCAGCGTCAGTGTCAGGTTCTTCCCCGGCACCGGATCGGTACGGCCCAGCTCGCGCAGTACCCGGCCGCGGGCATTGGTCTCGACCTTGCGCAGGCCGGACTGGCCGTGCAGGGCGTCCTCGTAGAAGCGCTCCACGCCGGTCTTGCCGATGAAGTGAGTGCCCGCGTAACGACCGGCATCCAGGGTCTGGAGTTCCTCGGCATTGATCCGCCCCACATAGCCCAGGGCATGGGAAGTGATCTCGGCGTCCGGATAGTAGCGCAGCAGCTGAGCTTCCACCTCTACTCCCGGTAAGCGGTAACGGTTGACCGCCAGGCGGGCGATCTGGTCCTCGTCGAGGTCACTCATCAGCAAGGCCGGCTGGAAGGGGCGCTGGCGCTGGCGAGACCGCACCCGGAAGGCCTCGGCTTCCTCCTCGGGAAGCGCCAGCAGGTTGACCAGCAGGGACAGGGTGGCATCGAGATCATCGACACGCTCACGCACCAGGGTCAGGTTGTAGGTGGGACGATTCTCCGCGAGCAGCACGCCATTGCGGTCATAGATCAGGCCACGGGTCGGCGGCAAGGGTTCCACACGCACCCGGTTGTTCTCGGACCGGGTGCTATACACCTCATGCTCGATCACCTGGAGATAGACCAGCCGGCCCATCAGCAGGCCCGTCAAGGCAAAGACCAGGAGGATGGCCAGCAGGGAGCGGACGCGGAAGATGCGTAGCTCCTGGCCGGGATTTTTCAATTTGTCGCGTCGCGGGTTCATGCTCGGTCAGGACCTCGGCCGAAGGCGCGGATGCGGCGACATCAGGTCGTCGCCCTGGCATCGGCAATAAGGCGTTCAACGGTGATAGGGATGTCCCACCATGAGTGTCCAGGCGCGGTAGAGCTGCTCTGCCAGCAGCAGGCGAACCATGGGATGCGGCAGGGTCAACGGCGACAGTGACCAGCGCTGGTCCGCCTCGGCGGAAAGCGAGGGCGCCAGGCCGTCAGGCCCGCCGACCAGCAACGCCACATCTCGCCCCGCGAGGCGCCAGGCCTGGGCCTCGAGCGACAGCTGTTCGGTGCTCCATGCCTTGCCGGCCACCTCGAGGGCGATCACCCGCTCATCGCCCTTGAGCCGATGGCGTATGCGCTCGGCCTCGAGTGTCATGGCCCTGTCCAGATCCGCCTTCCTGCCACGCTGTCCGAGGGGAATCTCCTCGATCTCGAGGGTGAAGTCACGGGGTAACCGCTTGCGGTATTCCTCGACACCCTGATTGACCCATGAGGGCATGCGGGTACCGACCGCCAGGAGGCGAACCCTCATGCGCCACCGGCCTCGCCTCCCCGGCGGGCATCGGGGAGCCCGGGAACCTCACCGGCGTCACTGGGCAAGTCGGCCCAGAGGCGCTCGAGGTCATAGAGCTGGCGGGTTTCCGGCAACATGACATGGACGATCAGGTCACCGAGGTCCACCAGCACCCAGTCGGCGCCATTCTCGCCTTCGACTCCCAGGGGCTGGATTCCCCGGGACTTGGCCTTCTCGACCACATTGTCGGCCAGCGCTGCCACATGGCGGGACGAGGTACCGCTGGCGACCAGCATCAGGTCGGTGACACTGGTCAGGCGTGAGACATCCAGGGTGGCGATGTCCCTGGCCTTCAGTTCCTCCAGGGCATCCACCACCAGAGTCTTGAGAGAATCGATTTGCATAATGCTCGGGTCAGCCCCTCATTGCAGCGAAGTCATCATTGAATGCCATTGTAACCGCTTGCGGAAGCGCTGACAGTGATCAAGCGCAACACAGACGCTCTTGCCGGATCCGCTCCTCGACGGCCTCGGGCAGCAGGAATCGCACGCTACGCCCGGTTGCCAGCCGTTGTCGGATCTCGGTCGCCGAGATGGCCATGCGCGTGGGCAGGCACAGGCGCAACAACAGGCCCGCGGGCCTTGCCATCAGGGCATCCGGCGAATCGACCTCACGACCCCGCAGCAGTTCCGCGAGCGCGCCAGGCAGGGGGACATCCCAGTCGGGACGATCGATGACCACCACATGGGCCAGGGCAAAGAGCCGTTCCGGCTCATGCCAGTCGGCCAGGCGCAGGAACGCATCATGGCCCAGCGCCATCACCAGGCGAGCCTCTTGACCATACTCCTCGCGCAGGGACACCAGGGTATCGGCGGTATAGGAAGGGCCTTCTCGTTCCAGTTCCCGGGAATCGGCAACCAATCCCGGGGTGTCGCCGATACCGAGGGTCAAGAGCGCCAGACGCTCGCGGGCCGTCACATTCGGCGCCCCACGCAAGGGAGGCCGGCTGGCCGGTATCATGTGCAGCCGATCCAGCATCAAGGCCTCATGTAGTTCCACGGCGCTGCGCAGGTGACCCAGGTGCACCGGATCGAAGGTGCCCCCCAACATGGCAATCCGCGGGAGTCGGGATGCCGCCGCGGTCACTGACGAATCTGACCGTCGCCGAGGACCACATACTTGAGCGTGGTCAATCCCTCCAGACCGACGGGGCCACGGGCATGGAGCTTGTCGGTGGAGATACCGATCTCGGCGCCCAGGCCATATTCGAAGCCATCGGCAAAGCGGGTGGAGGCGTTGACCATCACCGAACTGGAATCGACCTCTGCCAGGAAACGCCGTGCCAGGCCATAATGCTCGGTGATGATCGCATCGGTGTGATGGGAGCCGTAACGCTCGATATGGGCAATCGCCTCATTGATCCCCTCGACCACGCGGATGGCCAGTATCGGTGCCAGGTACTCGGCATGCCAATCCGCCTCGCCGGCGGCAACCGCCTCGGGCAGGATGGCCCGGGTACGCTCGCAGCCACGCAGCTCCACGCCATGCTCGGCATAGGCGGCCGCCAGACGCGGCAGCAGGGTCTCGGCCAGGGGTGCGTCGACGAGCAGGGTCTCCATGGTATTGCAGGTGCCGTAGCGATGTGTCTTGGCATTCACGGCCACCGCCAACGCCTTGTCGGGATCCGCGGTGGCGTCGATGTAGACATGACAGACACCATCCAGGTGCTTGATCACCGGCACCCGCGCCTCTCGGGAAATTCGTTCGATCAAGGACTTGCCACCCCGGGGGATGATCACGTCGACGAAGTCCGGCATGGCGATCAGTCGTCCCACGGCGGCGCGATCGGTGGTGGCGACCACCTGAACGGCCGTCTCGGGCAGACCGGCATCGACGAGGCCCTCCCGGATACAGGCGGCGATGGCGGCGTTGGATTCCTTCGCCTCCGAGCCGCCGCGCAGAATGCAGGCATTACCGGACTTAAGGCACAGGCTCGCCGCCTCCAGGGTGACGTTGGGGCGCGACTCATAGATGATGCCGATCACGCCCAGCGGGACACGCATTCGACCCACCTGAATCCCGCTGGGGCGGGAGTGCAGGCCATCGATCTCACCCACCGGGTCGGGCAAGGCGGCCACCTGGGCAAGACCCTCGAGCATGGCATCGAATCGCGCCTCATTCAGGGCCAGACGATCGAGCAGGGCTGCCTCGAGCCCATTGGCGCGACCTCTTTCCAGATCACGATCGTTGGCGGCCAGCACCTCGCACCTGGCAGCAGCGAGTCGCTCCGCCATGGCCGACAGGGCTCGGTTCTTGTCGCCGGTCGTCGCACGACGCATCCTGGCGGCGGCGGCGCGGGCCGCTTGCCCGAGACCGACCATATAGGCGTCCACGTCGGTGAGACCCGGCGTCTCGCTGGAATCTGCGGAAAAGGAGGCATTGGCCGTCATATCTTGGTGTTTCTCCTGGGATCGATGCCGCCGAGACAGGGGCCTCAACGGCGTTATACTCTGCCGATAGTCATTCAAGGATGCATAGTAAGCCACCATGCAGAGCAAGTACAAAGTACAGCTGCTCAGGGGATATCTGCTCATGGCAGGGCTGGGGATGGCTTGGCTGGCCCATGCCGCCCCCGGCCTGCCGGAAGCCATGCTGCTCGGGCTGGCCTCGGGTTGGCTGTGCATAACGGCGATCATGCTGGACTTCAGCCACCGGCGGCCGGCCATGGTGCCCTGGCAGCTGCTGCCCAGCCTCCTGCTGGCCGCCCTGATCTGGGTGGCGCCGGAACGCTACCAGACCTGGCTCTGGGCCTGGGCCCTGCTTATCATGCTGCCCCAGCCGCCTTGGATGGGAGGCGTCAATGCGCTTCTGGCCGGCATGACCTGGTGGTCGCTGGCAGCGGGAGAGGGTCTCGCGCTGGCCACGCTTACCGGCGTCCTGCTGGCCGGCATGATGACGCTTGGCCTGGCACGCCACCTGGAACTCCAGGGGCTTCGCGCCCTGTCCCGACACCGGGTGCGTCTGATTCCGGGGCTGCACCTGTGGACCAGCAGTCGACTCATCCAGGACCTGCCCATTGAGCGCGCCCGCGCCCAGCGCGAGGGAATCCATGCGGAACTGGTGCTGGTACGCACCTCCCTGCTCGACCTCTGGCCGCTGGCGCAGCGCCTCTGCCGCTTCAGTCGCAGCTTCGAAAACTGCTACCGTCTCGACCGTCGAACCCTGGCCCTGATCCTGATCGATCGCGATGTCGAGCAGGCAGAGCAACGCCGAAAGGACCTGCTGACGATGCTCGGCGATGTAAAGCGATTTCGTGCCTCGGCGCTCTCACGCATCGAGTCACTGGGTGACGAGATCCACGCCATGAATCGCCAGCATGCAACTGCCACGGTGATCCGGGAGTTCAAGTCATGAACGACCCTCTCTCCCGGGTCTCGAGACTCCAGGCCCTGGTCTTCGCCGCCGGGGCCCTGCTGATGGCCGGACACGGGCTTTGGCTGTACCTCATGGGCGATTACTCGCGCCTCATCCTGCCCGCGATGACGGTGCCCCTGATGGTGCTGGCCGCTATCCTGCGCATGGGCAGGAACGAACCCTCGCGACTCTCCTCCTACCTGGTGTTGATCGGCGCCTATCTGCTGATCGCCGTGGAATTGATCCAGCCATCGGGGCAGGCCGCGCTCTGGCTGGGATTGCCGCCGATCCTCACCCTGCTGGTATTACCCTTGGGACCCGCCATCCTGCTGAATACCGCCCTGGCGCCGATCTGGGTAGTCTTGCTCGGTGAACTTCCCCCGGACCCGAGGCTAGCCATCGGCTATCTCACTCTAGTGGTGATGGCCGGCCTGGTCCCCTGGGAGACCCTCCGCCAGAAGGCGCTGATGCGGGTCACCGATCCCGGTGACGACGAGTGTTCGGCCCTCAATGCGCTGAGTCTGCATGACAGCCTGTATAGCGAATGCCAGCGTGCCGGCTTCCTCGACCAGCCTCTCGCCGTGCTGGTGCTCCATCTGCCACAGCTCGAGATGGCCGGCGAACAGTTTGGCCCCAGGGCCCGACAGGCCCTGCTCGACGCCATCTGCAAGGAGGTGGAGAAGCGCTGCAGGGACAATGACCTTTTAGGGCGGGAATCCTCGGAAGATTTCTGGCTGGTGCTGCCGGACACCAGCGAGAACGGCGCCCTGCTGGTGGCTCAGCGTCTCGAAGAGGGGCTGCAGGATGTCGTGCTCCTCGAAACCGGACAGGTGGAAGTTCGTCTCACTCCCTGTATCCTCCAGGCCGGAGAATCCCCGGAACACTTCGAACCCCGCTTGATGGCCAAAACCCAGCACTTGGCCAATCCCTGATGACCCGTGCCGAGTGGAGCCACCCTTGCCCCTTGCCGATCTGCTGTACCAGTTGACGCCCTCACCCGCGCTGCTGCTGCTGGTGATCGCCATCATCGCCCTGGTGGAATCCCTGGCACTGGTGGGCGTCCTGGTTCCCGGTGTGGTCATGCTCACGGCGGCGGCCTCCCTGGCCGGCCACCAGGAGATCGCCCTGCCCACGGTGCTGCTGGTGGCCTTCACGGGGGCCGTGATCGGCGACGGTGCCAGCTTCCTGCTGGGGTACACCCAACGTGAAAGGGTCATGGGGCTCTGGCCGCTGTGCCGTCATCCCAAGTGGTTGGCCCAGGGATCACGCTTCTTCCGGCGCTACGGCAGCCTGTCGGTCTTCTTCGCCCGCTTCGTGGGACCCGTGCGCCCGATAGTACCGATGATCGCCGGCATGATGCGCATGTCACCCAGAACCTTCCTCTGGGCCAATCTCGCCTCGGCCGCTCTCTGGGCACCCGCCTATTTGCTCCCCGGTTACCTGCTGGGTCGCACCTGGAAACAGCTGCTGGACCTTCCCCCCGGTGCC
>JAGXGN010000047.1 GCA_024636705.1 Halomonas sp. | reverse complement strand
TCGTCGGCAGCGTCAGATGTGTATAAGAGACAGGAAAGAGGACGAACGGCAGCGTGCGCATCATCAGCCCCAGTGCCTGTCCGATACGAAAATCCCACATTCTTTGACTCCCCCTATTCAATTATTTTTTATTCAGTTATCCGTTCTGAGCCTGTGGTGATGCCACCGGCTCAGGATCTTTGGCTTCCATACGCAGATAGGCTTCCAGTTCGCCGCGGATATCCTCGACGATGTCGTCGGCATGGGTAATACGCATGTAGAAGATCGAGAAGTAGATAACCTTCACCGAGGTGGTCATGCGTTCCAGCACCACGCTGAACAGCTTGGCGATCCACACAGCGACAAGAATCGGCAGCACCGAGATGGGCAGTGTTTCCGGAAGCGGGCCCGACCCGGCCAGTGCGGTGCCCGCAAGGGGGTCGCCCAGAGAATAGCCCGGCAGACTATCGCCCACCCAAATGCCGATCACCAGCCCCATCAGCAGGGTCAGGGCGTAGACGGGAAACATGATGGTACCCACGGCACGCGACGCGACATCGATCCCGAACACGCCCACCAGCGTCTCCGGCACGCTCTCTCTGAGGCGGCCCATGCGTGACACGCTCTCTCGGATGCCATGGCCGTCGACCACCACCGATGGCAGCAGGTAGTGGTTGACCAGGTCCCACACCTCACGCAGGCCCTTCAGCAACATCGACATCAAGGCGCCGACAGGCCCTGAACGTAATGTCCAGCTGAGCATGCCGCTGAGCATCATATCGAGCAGGGCGATCCCTCTGGCGCTCCCCTTCAGCGTCTTGACCTTGGTCTTGGCGTCCGCCGCAGAGCGCCGCTCGCCCTTCAATGCCTCGGTCACCAGCCAGCTCTGCCGTAGCTCCTGGCGTGTGTAATAGAAGTACTTGTAGACGAACATCCCCAGGCTCAAGAACAGCGGCAGGGTACCGCCATTGCTTCCCCAGATACTGATCACGCTGTAGAAGAACAGGCTGACCATCACCACGGCATAGAGAGACATGCGAATCCAGGGCCGCAGAATGCCCGGATCGCGCCCCACAAGGCTGAAGGTATGCTTGAGCAGATAGCCGAGCTGCTCGACTCGCTCCTTGATGCCGGGTTGGCGCAAGTGTTCGGCTGTCATGAAATTTCCTCCCCTGATGACGGTACGCAAGCGGGTTGCCATTGCCGACTCCGGGCGTCACCGTTACCGGCAACGCGAGGCCACCTCCAAGAGCGGTAGATGCTCTCGCGACAAGGTAAAAGCCAGCTACCCGAATGCCTGTCCAACACCCTAGTACCTTGCTCCGGTGGCGTCCCCCTTCATTTGAAGGGGGTAGGAGCGCAAGCTGGACGCTAGGATCAATAGCCACTGACATGGTCGTGGCGATGACACCCAAGGATTTGCAAACAGTGGGAGAGACATGATGCTGATCAGGCCTTGTGTACTGGCAATCACCCTGCTTATGGCGGTACCTGGGCTAGCCCAGGACTTTGCCGAGCCGCTTCCCTCTCCCGAAGGGGAGGTCAAGCTGATTGTCAGCGGGCAGATAGCCGAGACCAACCAGGGCGGCGAGGCTCACCTCGATCTCGATCTGCTCCAGACACTGCCGCGTCATGAACTGAGCACATCCACCTCCGTTACCGACGGCGTGAACCACTTCGAAGGCTTTCTCATGCGTGATCTGCTGGAGTGGCTCGGTGCCAGCGGGGAGACAGCCGTTGCCATCGCCCTCAACGACTATATCGTCGAGATCCCCCTCCAGGATTTTTACGACTACGACGTCATCCTGGCCACGCATATGGACGGTCAGCGGCTGACCCGTCGCGACAAGGGGCCGCTGTGGATCGTCTATCCCCGCGACGACCATGCCGAACTCCAGGACATTCGCTACGACTATCGCTGGGTATGGCAGCTCCACCGTCTCGAGATCGAGTAATGCCCAGGCTTCGTCCCTTTCCCGCCTACCTGTTGGCCAGCTTGGCCATGCTGGCGTTTTCTGCCTTCCTGGCCTTTGCCCTCATTCGGCTGTTCCAGGTCGAGAAGGACATGCGCAACAACGTCGACGAGAACATGCTATGGGTGGTCACTCAGGCACAGGTCGCCAGCCACCGGCTGGACCAGGCGGTGAGTCGACGTGCACTGGGCCACCGGGACGCAGACCCCGAACTGCGCCTGGACATCCTCTCCAGTCGACTGACGCTGATGGACGACGGGCCCCAGCGCCGCTACCTTGCCGCCCAGGGGCTGGAGGCGACGCTCGAGGCGGCGCTCGATCATCTGGATGCCCTGCTGGCAACCGTCGACAACACCGAGGGCGAGGCGCGCTTTCTTCCCGCCGCCCTGATGCCGCACCTCGATGGTCTGATGGGCCGCCTCAACCGCATCGCCAATGCCGTCATGATGGCCGAGTGGGAAAGCACCGGCGCTCGTCTCGATACCTACCGCAACAGCCTGATGCAGGTCATCGGTTCCGTCGTCGGCATCACCCTGAGCGGACTCGCCCTGATGCTGCTGCTGATCCACGCCCTTCGCCAACGCCGCATCGCTCAGCGGGCACTGACGTCACACCGCGACCAGTTGGAGGAGGAAATCGCCAGACACATCAGCCGCTACAAGGAGACCGCCGATGCCCTCGCCCGAGCCTTGAATCGGGAACGTGGCGTCAGCGAGTTCTACCGCAGCTTCGCGGCCATGGTCTCGCACCAGTTCCGCACCCCGCTGGCGGTGATCGATTCCGGTCTGCAGCGCCTGCTGCGCCGCGATCACCAGTTCACCGCCGAGCAACGCAGCGAGCGCTATCAACGACTTCGGGAAGCGGTGGAACAAATGACCCGCCTGGTGGAGTCCTCGCTGACTGCGGCGCGACTCGAGGGCCAGCAGGTCGAGGCCAGCCCGACTCGCCACTCGCTGATTGCCATCGTCGATCACCTCTGTCGCCTGCAGGCAGAGGCACACGGCGTCGAACGGCTGATCACAGAGCATGGTAGCCCCGCGGCCTTCGCCTGGTGTGACCGCGCCCTCACCGAGCAGGTGCTGACCAACCTGATCTCCAATGCCCTCAAGTACTCCCCCGCCGACCAACCCGTGCAAATCACCACGGCGCAGGAAGGCGGGCAAGCGGTTTGCCGGGTGGCCAATGGCGGCCCGGGCATACCCAGTGCCGAGCAGGCAAGACTCTTCGAACGCTTCTTTCGTGGCAGCAATGCGGCTGGCACCGATGGCATTGGCCTGGGGTTGAACATCGCCCGCCACCTGGCACGCATCCAGCAGGGTGACCTGGAGGTGAGATCCTCCCCCGGCGAAGGGTCCGTCTTCACCCTGCGGCTGCCCGCCGCCGACCCGGAGGAGGCCACCGATGTCCCAGCCTGATCGCACTCACCAGCCACCATTGATCCTCTGCGCCGAAGACCAGGAGGACCTGCGCACGGACATCTGCGAGGAACTCCGGGAAGCCGGCTACGCGGTACTCGAGGCCGGGGACGGCGAGGCCACGCTCCAGCAGCTGGACGCCAGCGCACCGGACCTGATCCTCTGCGACATCAACATGCCCGGCCTCAACGGCTACGACGTCCTGGTGGCGGTGCGCGAGCGCCGCCCCCACTTGGCCGATACCCCCTTCATCTTCCTGACCGCGCTCTCGGATCCACGCGATATCGTCGATGGCAAGCGCTCTGGCGCCGATGACTATCTGGTCAAGCCTATCGACTACGACCTGCTGCTGGCTACGGTGGAGGCCCGCCTGCGCCAGGTCAGGCGAATGCGGGCAAAATCCGACCATGAGCTGCAGGAACTGCGTCTGGCCATGGCCGGTCTTCGGCAAGAGGCCTCTCGCCAGGCCTTCCGGTCGGCGACACGGGCGCTGGATCTGGTGGCCCCCGGCATGGTGCTGATCGACGGCCAGGGGCATGTCACCTTCGCCAACCAGCGCGCTCGTTGCCTGGCCGATGAGACCGATGCCCTGCTGCTGAACGAGACCCTGTCGGCAAGGGGCAGTGAGTCCCGCCAGCTACGCAAGGCTATCGCGGATGCCTCCCACGCCAGCCGGCTTGGCGAAGAGCCGGTCTACTCCCTGCGTCTGCCCCGTCGTCCGGGTGACCACGGGCTGCTGGTGCTGGTGTGTGCCATGGGACTGGAAGCCAGCGCCGTGCAGGAAGATACCAGCGTGGTCGTACTGCTCTCCGCTCCCGACCAGCGGCCTCCCCTGCCGCAGGGCGTGTTGGCGAGCCTCTTCGGGCTGACACCGACCGAAACCCGTATCGCCATGGCGCTGCTCGAGGGGTTGCGTACCGAGGAGATCGCCGAGCGGATGAGCATTTCACCCACCACCGTGGCCTTTCATCTGCGCAACCTCTTCCAGAAGACCGAGACGCATCGTCAGGCCGACCTTATCGCCTTGCTGCTGGCCGGCTCGATGACCGCTTACCTGGAAGGTCGCTGCCAGCAGCACGCCTCCATGCCGTCGTCTCACACCAGGTGAGGCTGCAGCCACTGGCGCAGCTGCGGCCCCTGCATGACGCCCGGCTGGCGGGCCACCTCCTGGCCATCCCTGAACACGATCAGGGTGGGAATGCTGCGGATGCCGAAGCGCCCGGCCAGGGCCTGTTCGGCCTCGGTATCGAGCTTGGCGAAGCGCAGGCGGGACTCAAGCTCGCGGGCGGCTTCGGCGAAGATCGGTGCCATCATCTTGCAGGGCCCGCACCAGCCGGCCCAGAAATCCACCACTACCGGTAACTCGCTACGCTCCACCAGAGAGTGGAAATTGGCGCTGGTGAGTGGCACCGGCTCTCCGGTGAAGAGGCGCTGTTTGCATTTGCCGCAAGTCGGGCTATCGTCGAGACGCGCACGGCTGACACGGTTGATGGCGCTGCAATGGGGGCAGCCGAGAATCACGGAATCTGACACGGGGCGCTTCCTGTAGTAGAGGATAATGTAAACCGCAATATGATCCCGACCGCTAGCCGCTTCAAGGGGATATCCCGTCGATTACGGGCATGCGCACACTTTATAATAGTGACACACTTGTATCGTCGCTTACGGCGGCGTGCCGAAAAACCGAAAACCGCTTTGTCTCCATCCTGGAGCAACCGGGGGATCGACCCAGATGACGACTGAACTCGATGATGCCCACGCCAAGACCCATCGGCTCAGTCGACTCTATCTGACCCTCAGCCGCTGTAACGGCGCGGTTCTCGAATCGACCAGCGAATCCGATCTGCTGGCCTCGGCCTGTCGGATCGTCATAGAGGCCGGCGAGCTGGACATGGCCTGGGTGGCGATGATCGAACCAGAGGCCGGGACCATCAGAGTAGCCGCACGCTCCGGCCGCGGGGTTGAGTACCTGGAAGGCGTGCAGATCTCGCTGGATGCCGAGAATCCCCATGGCCGCGGCCCGACAGGAACGGCGCTTCGCGAAGGGCATCCCGTCTGGTGTGACGACTTCATGCAAGACCCGAAGACCGTTCAGTGGCATGCCCTCGGCAAAAGATTCGGCTGGAGCGCCTCCGCGGCCCTGCCACTCACCAGCGAAGGTCACATCGTCGGCGCCCTCAACCTCTACCTGACCCAGCAGAACGCCTTCGATAAGGAGACACGGGACCTGCTCGGCGAGATCGCCGCCGTCATCAGTTACGGGCTCGGCAGGTTCGCCCTGGAGGCCGCCAGACAAGAAGCCGAGAATCGTCTTCGTGAAAGCGAGGATAGATACAGAAGCATCGTCGAGCACTCCCATGATGCGATCCTTCTTACCGCCCCCGACGGGCGAATCCTCGCTGCCAACCCCGCCGCCTGCCGGATCTTCGGTTGCGCCGAGAGTGACATCCAGCGCCTGGGACGCAACGGCCTGATGGATACCGCCGACCCGAGGGTGGCGGCTGCCGTCGAGGAGCGAAGGCGAACCGGCAGTTTCAGCGGTGAATTGACCATGCTGCGATACGATGGGGAGCGCTTTCCGGCCGAGCTGTCCACATCGGTTTTTCAGGCGCACAACGGTGATATGCGCACCAGCATGCTCATCCGGGACATCACCGAGCGCAAGCGCAATGAAGCACAGCTGGCCTATCTCGCCCAGCACGATGCCCTGACCGGCCTACCGAACCGCCTGCTGCTGAACGACCGACTCGACCAGGCCATCGCCCAGGCCAGGCGTTCCGGTAGTTCACTGGCGCTGATGTATCTGGATCTCGATCGTTTCAAGCGGGTGAATGACCTCATGGGGCACGATATCGGTGACCAGGTATTACGCCAGGCGGCACAGCGCCTGAAGGCTTGCGTCCGCGCCTCGGATACCCTGAGCCGTCAGGGGGGAGACGAGTTTCTCATCGTGCTGCCGGATATCGACTCGCCCGAAGCGGCCATACCGGTGGCCAGGAAATTGCTGGAAACCCTGGTCACCCCCTTCTCCCTGGGCGACGCGGAGATGGTCTTGAGCGGCAGCATCGGCATCGCCTGCTACCCCGAGGATGGCAGCGATGCCGATTCCCTGATGCGCAATGCCGATGCGGCCATGTACGTAGCCAAGGACCTGGGACGCAATCGTTACCAGTTCTATTCCCCGGCCATGAACGAACAACTGACGCTGGAGTTCAACCTGCACCGTCCCGGGGGAAACCATGCGCCTTCCTGATAAGAGACCCGAATGACCCAACGCCCCGATCCACGAATCCTGCTGCGCCTGCTCGGCCTGCTGCGCCCCTATCGCTGGCGACTGGTGCTGGCGGGCGTCGCCCTGCTGCTGGCGGCCTCCAGTGTACTGGTGTTGGGCCAGGGCCTGCGGCTGGTCATCGACCAGGGGTTCCTGGCGGCGGACCGAGCCAGGCTCAACCAGGCACTGGGAATGTTGCTCGTGGTGGTGGGCGTCCTGGCGATGGCCTCAGCACTGCGCTATTACCTGGTCACCTGGATCGGCGAGCGGCTGGCCGGGGACTTGCGACGCCGGGTCTTCGACCACCTGCTGGATCTCGAGCCCGGCTTCTTCGAGGCCAGCGACGGGGAAGGTGGCGGGGCCGGCGAGATCACCTCGCGGTTGACGGCGGACACCAGCGTGCTGCAGACCCTCTTCGGTTCTTCGCTGTCGCTGGCGGTGCGCAACCTGCTGATGCTGGTGGGGTCGGTGATCCTGATGCTGGTGACCCAGCCCTGGCTCTCGGCCATCGTGCTGCTGGGCATTCCCGCCACGGTGCTGCCGATCCTCTGGTATGGCCGTCGGGTGCGGCGACTCTCCCGCTTCAGTCAGGACCGGGTGGCGGAGTTGGGCCGCTATGCCGGCGAGGCCCTGGCGGGGATTCGCACCGTCCAGGCCTTTCATCACGAGGGCATCGAGCGCCAGGACTATGGTCGGCGGGTGGAAGAGGCCTTCACCAGCGCAGTGGAGCGTACCCGGCAACGCGCCTGGTTGACCGGCATCGCCATGCTGGTGGTCTTCGCCGCCGTGGGGGTGATGCTCTGGCAGGGTGGCCAGGCGGTGCTCGCCGGGACCATGACCGGCGGCGAGCTCTCGGCCTTCGTCTTCTATGCGGTGCTGGCGGCCGGGGCCGTGGCCACCCTGGCCGAGGTCGCCGGGGACGTCCAGCGCGCCGCCGGCGCCGCCGAGCGACTGCTTGAACTGCTGGATACCCGGCCGGCCATTCATGCGCCGGCCGCCCCTACGCCCCTGCCCGAGCCGATGCAGGGCGATATCCGCCTGGAAGGCGTGGACTTCACCTATCCGGGCCGTACCCAAGCCGCCCTGGCAGGGCTCGACCTGCATGTCCGCCCCGGCGAGCGGGTGGCGCTGGTGGGACCTTCCGGTGCCGGCAAGAGCACCCTGCTCTCGCTGCTGTTGCGGTTTAACGATCCGGACGGCGGCATCGTTCGCCTCGACGGGATCGACCTGCGCGACCTGAATCCCCGTGACCTGCGCCGCCACCTGGGCCTGGTCGCCCAGCAACCCACGCTGTTCACCGGCACCGCCGCCGAGAACCTGCGTTATGGCAAGCCGGATGCCAGCCTGGAGGAACTGCGCACGGCGGCCCGCGATGCCAATGCCCTGGACTTCCTCGAGGCCCTGCCGCTGGGCCTCGATACCCCGCTCGGTCCCGGCGGCGTGCAACTCTCCGGTGGCCAGCGCCAGCGCCTGGCCATCGCCCGGGCCCTGCTCAAGGACCCCAGGGTGCTGCTGCTTGATGAGGCGACCAGCGCCCTGGACGCCGAGAGTGAACGCCTGGTCCAGCAGGCCCTGGACCGCCTGATGCACGGCCGCACCAGCCTGGTGATCGCCCATCGACTGGCCACCGTGGTCGCCGCCGACCGGCTGCTGGTGCTGGACGGCGGCCGTCTGGTCGCCGCCGGCCCGCACGACGACCTGCTGGAGACAAGCCCGCTCTACCGTCACCTGGCCGAGTTGCAGTTCGGTCGCCGCCCGACAGCCATCACCAGCCCCTGACCTCTCGCGCCACCCTGGTGCCTGAGGCTTTCTCTACTGCCCACTTCGGGTGCAGCGATGCGTGACATTGCCTACCCATGACGCCGGCTTCGCCCGTGGAGCCCGACGCAGGCCTTCGTTATTGACACAATATTTCAATATTAATCAATGTCTTAAATATAGAATCGATTTTTATGGCATAACCCTTGCAACTGCCATGGCGCAATGTGAACGACGGACATCCGTCATCCATTCCATGACACCCAGGGGTGAACTCCATGACACTCTCGCGTCGCAACTTCCTGACTACCGCTGCCGTTTCCTCCACCGCCGGACTGATAATGGGGGCGCCCGCGGTGGTCCGTGCCCAGTCTTCGGAAACCTTCAACTGGCGGATGACCAACGCCTATGGCCCGGGGTCGCCCTTCTATGTAGAGGGACCGGGCAGCCCCACCGACTTCTGCCGCAAGGTGGATCAGCTCTCCGGCGGGCGCATGAAGATCGATCACTTCGCCGCCGGTGAGCTGATCCCCGCCCTGGAAGGCTTCAATGCCGTCTCCAGCGGCACGATCGAGATGAATGCCGGCAATGCCTATTTCTGGGCGGGACAGGTGCCGGCCGCCCAGTACTTCACCACCGTGCCCTTCGGGCTCAACACCCAGGGCATGAATGCCTGGCTCTATCACGGTGGCGGCCAGGAACTCTGGGACGAGCTGTACGCCTCGCGTGGCCTGGTGGCGATGCCGATGGGCAACACCGGGGTACAGATGACCGGCTGGTTCCGTGAGCCCATCGAGAGCATCGCCGATCTGGACGGCCTGAAGATGCGTATTCCCGGCCTGGCCGGCAAGGTCTATAGCGAGCTGGGCGTCGCCGTGCGCCTCTTGCCCGGTGGCGAGATCTTCCCGGCGCTCGAACGCGGGGTGATCGATGCCGCGGAATTCGTGGGCCCCTTCCAGGATCGCCGCATGGGGCTGCACAAGGCGGCCAAGTACTATCACACCACCGGGTGGCACGAGCCCACCAACGTCACCGAGTTGATGATCAACAAGCAGGCCTGGGAAAGCCTGCCCGCCGATCTCCAGGCCATCGTGCGCACGGCGGCCATGGCCTGCAACCTCGAGAGCCTGGCCTGGTGTGAGGCGGTAAACGCCGATGCCCTGAAGGATCTGGTGGAGAACGAGGGCGTCATCGCCGAGCCGCTGCCGGCCGCCGTCGTCGATGAGCTCAAGCGGGTGACCGCCGAAGTGCTCGAAGAGATGGCCAGCCAGGATGACGAGACCCGCAAGGTGCATGACGCCTTCATGGCCTTCCGAGACAAGCACGCCTCCTGGGCGGCCGTCAGCGAAAAACCCTTCCTTAACCTGACTTAACCTGTGACTGAACTTATGAATAGCGCCATGTTGACACTCATCGAGCGAATCGAGCGGTGCATCGAGTGGCTGGGTTGGCTCGCCAAGGCGAGCCTGCTTGGCGTCGTGCTGCTGGTGGCCGCCAATGTCCTGCTGCGTTACCTCTTTTCCATCAGCCCGGTGCCGCTCCAGGAGCTGGAATGGCACCTGATATCGCCCATCGCCCTGATCGGGATCTCCTATGCCCTCAGGCATCGTGCTGACGTCCGGGTGGATATTTTCTACGAACGCTTTCCCGAGCAGGCCAAGGGACTGGTCGACATGCTCACCGGCCTGTTGACGCTGGTGATCGGTGCCTATGTGGTCTGGCTGGCCTGGCCCTTCGTGATGCAGTCCTACGCCTTCGGCGAGGGGTCGCCCAATCCGGGCGGGCTGTCCCATCGCTACCTGCTCAAGGCCTTCCTGCCGCTGGGCTTCGCGGCGCTGGCCCTGCAAGGCCTTGCCGATATGCTCAGAGGCTTGCGCCAGGCCCGGCAACCGGCACTCGAGACGGAGGTGGCATGAGCCTCAACGAATGGCTGGCCATCGGCATGATCGGCCTCTTCTTCGCCATGATGCTGATGGGGATTCCGGTCGCCATCTCCCTGGCCGTCTCGGGGTTCTCTGCGGGGCTGCTGGGCTTCGGGCCCATGCTCTTCAACCTTCTGCCGGGCCGACTCTATGGCGTGGTCACCAACTACACCCTGATGGCGATCCCGCTGTTCGTGTTCATGGGAGTAATGCTGGAGAAATCCCGCGTCGCCGAGGACATGCTCGACACCATCGGCCGTGCCATGGGAGGGCTCCGGGGGGGCATGGGCATGGCCATCCTGCTGGTGGGGGTGCTGATGGGCGCCTCCACGGGCATCGTCGGTGCCACCGTGGTCACCCTGGGCATGCTGACGCTGCCCACCCTCCTGCGTCGCGGCTACCATCCCGCCATCGCCTGCGGCACCATCTGCGCCTCGGGCACCCTGGGGCAGATCATTCCGCCGAGCCTGGTATTGATCCTGCTCTCGGACATCACCGGGGAATCCGTGGGGGCCCTGTTCGCCGGGGCCGTGATACCGGGCCTGGTCATCGCCGGTGTCTATGTCGCCTTCCTGCTGCTGCTGGGATGGCGTCGGCCCGACTGGCTGCCGGCGATTCCCCGCGAGGAGCGCGAACGCTTCAGCCGCCTGGACCTGCTGCGCGACATCGGTCGCAGCGTGGTGCCGCCGCTGGCGCTGGTGTTCATCGTGCTGGGGTCGATCATCGGCGGCGTCGCCGCCCCCACCGAGGCAGCCTCCATGGGCGCCGTGGGCAGCCTGCTGATCGCCATCCTGAGCCGTCGCCTCGACTGGCCGATGCTCAAGGCCACCCTCCACGGCACCCTGACCATCACCGCCATGGTCTACTTCATCCTGCTGTGTGCCCAGCCCTTCGCGCTGGCGTTCCGTGGCCTGGGTGGCGAGGGGCTGGTGCATGACATGTTCGCGTTGCTGCCGGGAGGGGAACTGGGGGCGCTGCTCTTCCTGATGCTGCTGCTCTTCGTGCTGGGCTTCTTCCTGGAGTGGATCGAGATCTGCTATATCGCCTTGCCGATGTTCCTGCCGATCTTCATCGGCTACGGGACCGACATGGCCTGGCTGGCGATCCTGGTCGCCATGAACCTGCAGATGTCCTTCCTCACACCACCCTTCGGCTGGGCACTCTTCTTCCTCAAGGGGGTGGCGCCCAAGGAGGTGCGCACAGGACATCTCTATCTGGGTGCCATACCCTTCGTGGGCATGCTGATGCTTTCGATCGCCCTGGTGTTCCTGTTCCCGTCCATCACCACCTGGTTGCCGGCAGTCATCGGCTGGTGAGCTTGACGACAACGAAAAACGGCAAGGAAATCCCATGATCCATACCCGACGTAGCTACGCTGGCATGTGTGTGGCGCCCCATCACCTGGCCGCCGAGGCGGGACGTGATGTCCTCAAGGCCGGGGGCAATGCCGTGGAGGCCATGGTGGCGGCCGCCGCTGCCATCGCCGTGGTCTACCCGCACATGAACGCCCTGGGCGGCGACGGCTTCTGGCTGATTCACGAACCGGGCAAGGTGCCGGTGGCCATCGATGCCTGTGGTCCTGCGGCGGGCCTGGCTACACCGGCCTTCTACGAGGGCTACACGAGCATTCCCGAACGCGGCCCCCTCGCGGCGCTGACCATGGGCGGTACCGTGGGGGGCTGGCAGGAAGCGCTGGAGGTCGCACGATGCTGGGGGTCACCCATGCCGTTGCCCGACCTGCTGGCCGAGGCAATCCGCCACGGTCGCGACGGGGTGGCGGTGTCACGCAGCCAGCACCAGCTCACCGCCAAGCACCAGGCAGCACTCTGCCAGAGCCCCGGCTTCGCCGAGGCCTTCCTCATCGACGGGCGACTCCCCGAGATCGGCGAGCGGCTGCGCCAGCCGCGTCTCGCCGAGACCCTGGCACTGCTCGGTCATACCGGCCTCGAGGACTTCTACCGCGGTGAGCTTGCCGCCGGCATGGCGAGGGATCTGGAGGCCCTGGGCAGTCCGCTGCGCCTGGCCGACTTCAAAACCTACCATGCCCAACGGGTCACCCCGCTTGAGGTAGAGCTCGACCAGGCGACGCTCTATAACCTGCCGGCGCCGACCCAGGGGGTGGCCGCCCTGATGATCCTTGCCCTCTACGAACGCTTGAAGGTCACCGAGGGCGAGAGCGTGGCCCACCTGCATGGCCTGATCGAGGCTACCAAGCGGGCCTTTCTGCTGCGCGACCGTCATGTCACCGATCCCGGGCGCCTGGGGGTATCGCTGCAGGACCTGCTCGACGAGGAAACGCTCGCCCGCGAGGCATCAAAGATCGACCCGCACAAGGCACTGCCCTGGCCCCATGAGCCGGAGCCCGGGGACACCATCTGGATGGGCACCCTGGACAGCGAAGGCCGCGCCGTGAGCTTCATTCAGAGCATCTACTGGGAGTTCGGCAGCGGCGTGGTGCTGCCGGAGAGCGGCGTGCTGTGGCAGAACCGCGGCATCAGCTTCTCGCTGGACCCGGACGCCCTGCGCGGCCTGGGGCCGGGACGCAAGCCCTTCCATACCCTGAATCCGGCGCTGGCCCGCTTCCAGGACGGCCGCACCCTGGTCTACGGCACCATGGGCGGCGAGGGCCAGCCGCAGACCCAGGCGGCGGTCTTCTCGCGCTACGCCTTTCACGGCATGCCGCTCCAGGAGGCGATCAGCGCCCCACGCTGGCTGCTCGGCCGCACTTGGGGAGAGAACAGCACCAACCTCAAGCTCGAATCGCGGATACCTGCGCAGCGCATCGAGGCGCTGCAGGCCCTGGGCCATGACGTCGAGGTGCTCCCCGAGGCCTTCAGCGACACCATGGGCCATGCCGGCGGCATCGTGCACCACCCGGACGGTCTCATGGAAGGCGCCCACGACCCGCGCAGCGATGGTGGCGCCGCCGCCGTCTGAGACGGGCCCGGCAAGCGCAGAAAAACCACGCAGGATCATGCGTCTTTCACCTCGACTATCAGGTCGGGGATAAAGAGCGGCGGGTCGAACTCGCCGGGGTAGCCACCGGAGCACCTTGAGGAGCCGCTGCCTGCTCTCCCGGCTCAGGAATCGGAAAACACCACCGGTGGCTGGGGAGCGCGATTCACCGTCAGCGAGAAGATATCCGGGCGATCATAGTGACCGCTCACATCGAGGGAGCGTCGTGCCCGCAGCGCCGTTTCGACCTCGATCTCGGCGTAGAGAATGCCCTTTTCACGGTTCAAGGGGCCTGCCGTGATGTCGCCCGATGGGGCGATGACCACGGCATTGCCGACGTTGATCCATTCTTCCGGCGTATAGAGCCGGTCGCGCTCAGGGAATGACTCGGGAATGTCGCTGCCCTGAATGGCAGTAGCGGTACCGATCACCCAGCATCCCCCTTCCTTGGCGATGTGGCGCAGCGTGGCGAGACAGGTATCGCTTGAATCCCAGGTCGGATTGATGAAGATCGCCATGGCCTGGGCGTAGAGGGCAAAACGTGCCAGGGGCATGTAGGACTCCCAGCAGATCAGGCTGCCGAGCCGACCGGCGGGCGTGTCGACGACCCTGAGCCCACTGGCGTCGCCCATGCCCCAGACCATGCGTTCCGGGTTGGTCGGCACCAGCTTGCGATGGCGGTTGAGCAGGGTGCCTTCTGGACCGATCACCACCACGCTGTTGAACAGCGTCGTGCCGCTGTAGCGGCTGTCGATCTCGCTGATGCCCACCACCAGCGTCACGGCATGATGGGCCGCCGCCTCCTGCAGGGGAGTGAGGTGTCCCCGCTCGATGTCGACGGCGTTCCCGCGCAATCGGGCGTGGATCTCACTGGTGAGGGCCATGTCGCCGCCCGGCTTGAGACGCCAGATCCAGGTCGGATAGCCGGGCACATGGGCCTCGGGAAACACCAGGAGAGTGGCTCCGGCGGCGGCCGCCTCCTCGATGGAGTCCAGCATCCGTTCGATGGTCTCGTCTCGCTGGAGCATCACCGGGGGTTTCTGAATCACTGCGATCTTCGTGACCATGACGATGCTCCTGGTGCAAGGCGCTGGCGACGAAATCCCTCTCTGGGGCAGTCGACGCGCGTGGTTGAAGTGGGGATTTCGACCGGTCTGGCGATCCGCACCTGGTCACGCAGCGACCCTGCGCCTTGGCATTTCGTCAGTGGACCATCAGAGTATAGGCGGGCTTTTTCCTAGGGGATTTTTCTGCACCAAGCCGGGGAATCTTGTTCTGCGATGCATCATTTGGGGTCGGCCCGAAGGGTGAAGGCTCCACGGCTCGTCTCCACGCCGGGTTGCTGCGATGTGTCATGGTCAGCGATTGACGGCTTTCGCGGGATCGTTGATCGAGAGGCTGTGAATCGCGCATCCTTGAGCATTCCCTTTCATCCGGAGATTTCCCCATGACCCAACCCCGCCTCGGTTTCATCGGCATCGGCCTGATGGGCGATCCCATGACTCGCCGCCTGATGGCTGCCGGCTTCGATGTGACCGTGTGGAATCGATCACCGGAGAAGGCCAGGGGCGTGGTCGACAGCGGTGCTCGCCTGGCCGCTTCCATTGCCGAACTGGTGGAAAGCGTCGATGTGGTGATGCTGTGCCTGGCGAATACCTCGGTGGTGGAAGCCGTGGTGTTCGACGAGGCTGGCATCGCCACCAGGGGCAGTCCCGGCCAGGTGTTGATCGACTTTTCCAGCAGTGACCCGGCCGCGACGCGGGACTTCGCCGAGCGACTGCACCAACAGTGCGGCATGCGCTGGGTGGATGCCCCGGTATCCGGCGGGGTAGCCGGTGCCGCGGCGGGAAGCCTGGCGATCATGTGCGGCGGGGAAGACGATGAGGTCGAGGCCATCCGCCCGCTGCTGGCGCCGCTCTCGGCGCGGGTGACCCACATGGGACCGGTGGGCAGCGGGCAGGTGACCAAGGTCTGCAACCAGATGGTGGTGGGCTGCCAGACGGCGGTGCTCGCCGAGATGGTCGCCATGGCCGAGTCCAGCGGCGTGGATGCCACCCGTCTGACCGAGGCGCTCACCGGCGGCTTCGCCGACTCCAAGCC
>JAGXGN010000046.1 GCA_024636705.1 Halomonas sp. | reverse complement strand
GGACAATCCCCTGGCCTTCATGCCCAGCCTGCCCTTCCAGGCGGTAATGCATGCCCGCGCCACCCGTGACCTGGGATTGCCCGCCAGCCAGCACCTCGAGCTGGTCGAAGCCTATCTCAGCGGCCAGCAGCGCGTCGATTGGCAGGCACTGGGCCTTCAGGGAGTGGCCGATTTCGTCCTGCGCCTCGACGACGACGCGAGCCGCTCACTCTCGCAGAATCTGGCGACCTTGCCCGACGAGGTGCTGACCTCCCTGTGCTATTGTCTCGAGCATGTGGCCATCGACGATGCGCTCGCCTTCGCCTTGCGTCGGCGAGGCGAAGACGCGGCCGCCAGAGGCGATATCGAGACCTTCTGTGCCTGTGTGCGCAGCATGGCGGGTGCCTCGACGAAGGTCGCCGGCGCCTGGCTGGATTCCCTGCTGGCAGATCCCGACGCCTGTGGTCCTGACCTCCTGGCGGCCGTCGCCGGGCGTGGCTGGAGACACCTGGAAGACGCCGATCGATTACCGCGCTTCCTCGACCGGCTCGCCGAGCAGCCCGATGCCGAGTTCACGGTGCTGGCAAGGGACCTGGCGCTGATCCCCCGGTTGCGACTACCGGTCTTGATGACGCTGCGTGAAGCCGTTCCGGACAGCCTCATCGGACGTCGGCTGAGCGGGCTTTCCCGAAAAGCGTGAACACACGGGAGTGATTCGATGAAGGAACTACCCTATCAAGCCAGGGCGGTCATCGGCCGTCGCGAGATGGTGACGCTTCCCGAGCTTGGCTTGACGCTATGCGCCAAAGTCGATACCGGTGCACGCACCTCGGCCCTGCATGCCGAGGATATCGAATCCTATGAAGAGGACGATCACCTCTGGGTCAGCTTCACGACCCGTAGTGGCGGACCCGGCACACCCGCCCATGTCTACCGGGTGCATCTCCACGACCGCCGCAAGGTGCGCAGCTCCAATGGCCAGTCGGAATGGCGTTACGTGATACGCACCCCCCTGCATCTGGGCGAGCTCGAGTATCCGGTCGAACTGAGCCTCACCGACCGACGCGAGATGCGCCATCCCATGCTGCTGGGGCGACGCGCATTGCGCCGTCTGTTGGTGGCCCCCGGCGCCACCTTCCTGCACGGCGAACCCTGATTCCCCGATCACCGACCCGGAGTTCCGAATGCATATCGCGCTGTTGTCCCGCAACCGCAATCTCTACTCCACGCGGCGCCTGATCGAGGCGGCCGAGCAACGGGGCCACACGGCGCGAGTGGTCGACACGCTGCGCTGCTACATGAGCATTGCCTCGCATCACCCCTCGATCCACTACAAGGGCACCGAGCTCGAACCCTTCGATGCGGTGATCCCGCGCATCGGTTCCTCGATCACCTTCTATGGCTGCGCCGTGCTGAGACAGTTCGAGATGATGGGCGTCTATGTCGTCAACGACAACGTGTCCATCACCCGCTCCCGCGACAAGCTCCGCTCGCTGCAACTACTGTCGCGCAAGGGCCTGGGCCTGCCGATCACTGGCTTCGCCCACTCACCGGACGACATTCCCGACCTGATCACCATGGTAAGAGGCGCCCCCCTGGTCATCAAGCTACTGGAGGGCACTCAGGGAATCGGCGTGGTGCTGGCCGAGACCAACCAGGCCGCCGAGAGCGTGATCCAGGCCTTCATGGGCTTGAAGGCCAACATCATGGTGCAGGAGTACATCAAGGAGGCCAAGGGCGCCGATATCCGCTGCCTGGTCATCGGCGACAAGGTCGTGGCCTCGATGAAGCGTCAGGCCGCCGATGGCGAGTTCCGGTCCAACCTTCACCGCGGCGGTAGCGCCAGCGTGATTCGCATTACCCCGGAGGAGCGCTCCACTGCCATTCGCGCCGCCAAGGCCATGGGACTGCGGGTGGCCGGCGTCGACCTGCTACGCTCCAACCATGGCCCCGTCATCATGGAGGTCAACTCATCCCCCGGACTGGAAGGCATCGAAGCGACGACCGGCAAGGACATCGCCGGGCTGATCATCGAGCATGTCCAGAAGAATGCCGCGACGACACGCAAGACACCCAACAAGCCCAAGGGCTGACGACCGTGGGGTCTCGACGGCCAGGGCCGGAAATGGGGCATTTTCGCGCACGGGGGTAGCAAAACGGCCTTGCCCCCCTCACAATCTGCGTCACCGGAGGAGGTGACCGCTCATGTTTCTCGACAATCGCCAGGTGGCGATGGACAGTGCCCTCGAGGCCCTGGCCGACAGCATCGACTATTTCCAGGACAACATGGAACGCCTGCGTCCCGACCTGCGCGATGCCCTCAAACCCCAGTACGAGGCACGCGCCAAGTCGATGCGGGAACTACAGGAACTGGCACGCAAGCATCTCAACCTGCTGCCCAGGGATGCCGATGTGGAACGCGATGACTACCTGTGGCTATGGAGTCGTCTCAAGAGCTTCGTCGGCAACGACAGCCAGGTGCTGATCGGCGAATTGCTGGAGCAGGAACGCGTCCTGATGCAGTCGCTTTCCACCCTCTTGACGCATCCGCTGCCGGATCCTATCGAGCCGATCATCGAGGAGTGCTGGAAGGGCTGTCGGGCCCTGATCCGGGAACTCTATGAGCTCCAGAAACAGAAGGAGCCTCGCTGAGGCAGGGCCTAGTGCGTCACCGGGTGCCACCCGGGGTATCCAGCTGGATTTCCCAGCCTCGCGGGCTGATCTCCAGAGGTTCCAGAGGGCCGAGGAAATACGGTTCACGCTTCCAGAGGTAAAGATCTCCCAGGGTCGCGACCCTCGCCACCCATTCCCGCACCTTAAGGCGCCAGACACCAGCGACTGGCCGTGCCGGCACCGCGCACCCCATGACCTCCAGGCCCATGGCATCGGCGATGAAGATGGCCCTGGGCAAATGCCACGCCTGAGTAATCAATAGCGCTCGTTCAACGCCGAAGACATCCCGCGCCCTCGCCAGGGTGTCGAAGGTGCTGAAACCGGCGTAGTCCAGTGTCATGTCCACATCGCGAACCTGACGATCACGCAGATCCCGCAACATGGTCACGGGTTCATTGTAGAAGCGTGTCCGGTTATCACCGGAGAGCAGCAGGTGTTCGACCCTGCCAAGCTGAATCAGTCGTGCGGCGGCGCTCATGCGAGCATCGAAGTGGGGATTTCTGACACCACTGCGGGTCCAATTCGAGGTGCCAAACACGATCCCAACCCGCTCGACGCTGCACTGCGGCAAGTCGCGTTCGATGCGCGCCTGGGTCTTGCCCAGCACCCAGAGGTTGGCACCGACGAACGCCAATGCCGCCAGGAGCAACACGCCTCCCAGCGACATCAGTACGACCCTGAAGGAATTCCAGAACCACGCCAGCATTCAAGCCCCCGCCCGAGACTCAGAACATCCCGAGTTCCAATTTTGCCTCGTCGCTCATCATCTCACGGCTCCAGGGCGGATCGAAGACAATCTCGGTGTGAACCTTGCTTATCTGAGGGGCCCCCAGGATCTTGTTGCGGGCATCGGCGGCAATCACGTCACCCATGCCGCACCCCGGCGCGGTCAGGGTCATGCGAATGGTGACGATACGCTCCCCGGAGATCAGACGCTCGATGCGACAGCCATAGACCAGGCCCAGATCGACGATGTTGACGGGGATCTCGGGGTCGAAGCAGGTACGCAACTGATCCCAGACGAACTGCTCTATCTGCTCATCCGTGGCATCCTCGTCCAGGGTCGGCCGGGGGAGTGACTCCAGCCCCAACGCATCCAGATTGGCCCCTTCGATCAGGTACAGACGCCCTTCCAACCCCACGCTGACCGTACTGCCCTTGGCCTGCATGACGCTCACGATACTGTCCTCATCGAGGACCACCGTCTTGCCGAAGGGAATGGAGATCGCCTCCACGTCTCGCTGCAGCGGCAGCGACTTGCCCTTTTCCAGGCGGGCAATCTGTTGGATATCGCTCATGGTTCTCCCTGACACCCCGGCACTCAACGCAGCATGCCGATGACCCGATGAAGACCATCGACAAGGATGTCGACCTCCTCCAGGGTATTGTAAGCAGCGAACGAGGCGCGGCAGGTGGCGTCCACGCCAAACTGCGCCAGCAACGGCTGCGCACAGTGGTGGCCGGTGCGGATCGCCACCCCGAGTTGGTCGATGAGCAGGCCGATATCCTGGGCATGGGCGCCATCGACGACGAAGGACAGCACTCCCGCCTTGTCCGGAGCCGTACCCAGGATGCGCAGGCCGTCGATCCGCGAGACCCCTGCCGTGGCATGCGCCAACAAACGTCCCTCCCAGGCGCCGATGGCCTCGATCCCCGTACGCTCGACCCAGGCCAGGGCCTCGCCCAGGGCGATGACCTCGGCAATCGCCGGCGTCCCCGCCTCGAACTTGTGGGGAATGCCGGCAAAGGTGGTCGGTTCCTCGAAGGAGACGGTCTCGATCATCTCGCCACCGCCCTGCCAGGGGGGCATCGCCTCGAACAGGGACGCCTTGCCATACAGGACGCCGGCCCCGGTGGGTCCATAGACCTTGTGAGCGGAGAAGGCATAGAAGTCGGCGTCGATGGCGCGCACGTCAATGGCCTGGTGAGGCGCCGCCTGGGCACCATCGACCAGGATCATCGCCCCGGCATCATGGGCCATCGCCGCCATCTCGCGCACCGGATTGATGGTGCCGAAGGCGTTGGAGACATGGTTCACGGCCACCAGGCGGGTACGGTCGGTGAACAGCTCGCCATAGGCCGCCAGATCCAGGACCCCGCGGTCATCCACCGGAATCACCTTGATCACGACACCCAGTTCACGGGCCAGCAATTGCCAGGGCACGATGTTGGAGTGGTGCTCCATGCGCGATACCAGCACCTCGTCGCCGGCGACCAGATTGGCCCGGCCCCAGGCATTGGCGACCAGATTGATCGCCTCGGTGGTCCCCCGGGTAAAGACGATCTCGCGGGACTCGGCGGCGTTGAGAAAGCGCCGCACGTGCTCTCGGGTTTCCTCGAAGGCCGCCGTCGCCTCGTCGGCCAGCGTATGCAGTCCACGATGGATGTTGGCGTTGTAGCGACCATAATAGTCGGCAAAGACCTCGATCACCTGACGTGGCGTCTGGCTGGTCGCCGCATTGTCCAGATAGACCAGGGGCCTGCCGTGCACCTGTCGCGTAAGGATCGGAAAATCGGCACGCACGGCTGCCACGTCCAGGCTGGGCAGCGGCATCGTACGGGTGGCCAGTTCAGTCATGGCTTGCTCCTCGCCTCAGTCATCACCCAGGGCCATGGCGGTTTCCACCAGGCCGGCCAGGTTGAAGCGTTCGGGCAGCTTGCCCGCCACGGCGAGTTCGATTCGCTCGGAGACGGCATCGAGTTCCACCTGTTCCATGACCTCACCGGCGAAGGCCAGGGTCAAGAGCCCCCGGGCGGTCTGCTCGTCGATACCACGGGTGCGCAGGGCGTAGACCGCCTCCTCGTCGAGCTGGCCGGTGGTGCTGCCATGGGAGCATTTGACGTCGTCGGCATAGATCTCGAGTTCCGGCTTCGCATCGATCTCGGCGCGATCCGAGAGCAAGAGGTTGGCGTTGCTCTGGAAACCCTCGATCTTCTGGCTATCACGCTTGACGATGACCTTGCCGTTGAAGACGCCATGGGCACGGTCGTCGAGGATGCCCTTGTAGTTCTCTTTGGAGAAGGTGTGCGGGGCATTATGGTTGACCAGGGTGTGATTATCGACATGCTGTCGACCCTGACCATAGAAGAGGCCATTGAAGTTGGCCTCGGCCCCCTCGCCATTGAGGTCCGATACCAGGTCGGTGCGAACCAGGGCACCGCCCAGGTTGATGTTGAAGGAAGTGAAACGACTGTCTCGTCCCTGCTCCACCTGGATACTCGACACTTGAAGGTCGGCGAGCGGCAATTCCTGCAGCTTGTAGTGGGTCAGGAGGGTACCGCGGCCCAGAATGATTTCCTCTACCAGGTTGGTGAAGTTGGCGGCCGCCTCCTCACCCACATGGTGCTCGATGACCGTGGCCTCGCTACGATCACCGGCCTCGACCAGCACGCGGGGATGGCTCATCACCGGCGTCTCGTTCGCGCGTGACAGGAACTGCAGCAGGATCGGTTTATCGACCCGGGTGCCCGGCGCCAAGCGTACCACCGCCCCCTCTTCCATGAAGGCCGTGTTGAGGGCCGAAAAGGGCGAGAAGTCCACGCCGGTAAGGCGGCCGAGGGGGCCGCCCACCGCTTCGTGATTCTCGGCCAGTGCCCGGGAAAGCGGCAGGAGCTGAACCCCCTTGGGCAGATCGTCGACCTGCGACAGGGCCGCGGAGAAGACGCCATCGACGAAGGTCAGCCGATGGGCCTCCAGCGGCAGGGTCAGGGCCGCCGCACTGGCCTGGGAGAAGTCGGCATCCGTCGCCAGGGCGAAGTCACCCCGCGCGATGGCGCGGACATCGGTGTACTTCCAGGCTTCGACGCGGCGAGTCGGGAAACCCAGTGCCTCGAAACGGGCCGCCCCCGCCTGTCGCCGTGCGGCGATCCAGGTCGGCTCGGGCCCCTGGGAGGAGAGGCGCTGGGCATTGCGCTCATTGAATAGATCGAGAAAGCGCTGAACATCATCATTCATGCGGCAGATTCCTCCTGTACCCATTCGTAACCACGCGCCTCCAGTTCCCTGGCGAGTTCGGCATCGCCGCTCTTGGCGATACGACCATCGACCAGCACATGCACCTTGTCCGGGACCACGAAGTCCAGCAGGCGCTGGTAGTGGGTCACCAGTAGGATGGAACGGTCCTCGGCACGCAGGCTGTTGATGCCGTCGGCGACCACACGCATGGCGTCTATGTCCAGGCCGGAGTCGATCTCGTCGAGCATCGCGAGCTTGGGCTGCAGCACCAGCATCTGGAGGATCTCGTTACGCTTCTTCTCGCCACCGGAGAAGCCCTCGTTCACGGCGCGTTGCAGGAAGCTCGCGGCCATCTTCATCTGGGCGAGGCGTTCCTTGATCAGTTTCATGAACTCCGGTGCCGGAATGTCATCCTGACCACGCGCGGCGCGCTGGGCATTCAGCGCCGCCTTGAGCAGGTAGACGTTCTTCACCCCGGGAATCTCCACGGGATACTGGAAGCCCAGCAGCAGCCCCGCCTGGGCGCGCTCCTCGATCTCCATTTCCAGCACATCCTGGCCTTCGAAGGTGATCGAGCCCTTGGTCACCTCATAGCCGCCCTTGCCAGCGATGACCGCGGACAGGGTGGACTTGCCGGCGCCGTTGGGGCCCATGATGGCGTGGACCTCACCCGCTTTGACGGTAAGACTGAGGCCCTTGAGGATTTCGGTCCCCTCGGCCGTGACGTGCAGATCCTTGACTTCGAGCATGTTGTCTACCTTTTCGATTCTGGCGAGCCGCCACCGCGACCCGAAAATTGATTCAACCAGCTCAGCGAAACGAGCGAGCGGCGCCTGAACAAGGCGGAAGCTGGAGAGAGAAGCGGAGTTTACGAGTAGTAAATGAGCATTCTCGAACCCGCTTCCAACGCCGTGCAGGTGTCGCGCAGCCGTTTCCTTAACCGACGGCGCCTTCCAGGGTCACGCCCAGCAAAGCCTCGGCTTCCACCGCGAATTCCATGGGCAATTCCTGGAAGACGTCCTTGCAAAAGCCGTTGACGATCATGCTGACCGCATCCTCCTCGGAGATACCGCGGCTCTGACAGTAGAACAGCTGATCCTCGCCGATCGTGGAGGTGGTCGCCTCGTGCTCGACGGTCGCGGTACTGTTGCCGATCTCCTGATAGGGAAAGGTATGGGCGCCACAGGTGTCGCCGATCAGCAGCGAGTCGCACTGGGTGAAGTTGCGTGCGCCCTTGGCTCTAGGGCCGACCTTGACCAGCCCGCGGTAGGACTGGTTGGAGCGTCCTGCGGCGATCCCCTTGGAAACGATGTAGGACCGGGTTCCCTCGCCGATGTGGATCATCTTGGTACCGGTATCGGCCTGCTGGCGGCCGTTGGTCACCGCCACGGAATAGAACTCACCGATGCTGTCCTTGCCCCGCAGCATGCAGGACGGGTACTTCCAGGTGATGGCCGAGCCCGTCTCGACCTGTGTCCAGCTGATGCGCGAGCGGTCGCCGCGGCAGTCACCGCGCTTGGTGACGAAGTTATAGATGCCACCCTTACCGTCCTCGTCACCCGGATACCAGTTCTGGACCGTGGAGTACTTGATGTAGGCGTCTTCCAGGGCCACCAGCTCGACCACCGCCGCATGCAGCTGGTTCTCGTCGCGCATCGGGGCCGTGCAGCCCTCGAGGTAGGAGACCTGGGCCTGTTTCTCGCAGATGATCAGGGTCCGTTCGAACTGGCCGGTGTTGGCTTCGTTGATGCGGAAATAGGTGGACAGCTCCATGGGGCAAGTGACGCCCTCCGGGACGAAGACGAAGGAGCCATCGGTGAACACCGCAGAATTCAATGCCGCGAAATAGTTGTCACCCTGGGGTACCACGGTGCCCAGGTACTGCTTGATCAGCTCCGGGTAGTCGTGGATCGCCTCGGACATGGAACAGAAGATTACGCCCGCCTCGTACAACTTCTCTCTGAAGGTGGTGGTCACGGAGACGGAATCGAACACGGCATCCACCGCCACGCCGGCCAGCGCCGCGCGCTCGTGCAGTGGAATCCCCAGCTTCTCGTAGGTCTCGAGCAGCTTGGGGTCCACCTCATCGAGACTCTGGGGACGGTCCTCGTCACGCTTGGGCGCACTGAAGTAGGAGATCGCCTGGTAATCGATGGGGGGATAGTCCAGGTGCGCCCAGGAGGGCGGCGTCATCTTGAGCCATTGATGGTAGGCCTTGAGGCGCCATTCGAGCATCCAGTCCGGCTCTCCCTTCTTCATGGAGATGAACTCGATGGTGCTCTCGTCGAGACCCGGCGGAACCGTGTCGCTCTCGATGTCGGTCACGAAGCCTTCCTTGTACTCGCGACGGACCAGCTGTTCCATTTCCTCTGTTGCCATCTTGCATCCCCTCCCGGGCGGTTGGGTCGGCGAGACTCGCTCGCGTCGTGATTCGATTACGCGGTCAGGCCGTATCGGCGGCCAGGCTCACGCTCTGAATGGGCAGCTGAACGGGCAGCTTGATGGGGGTCGTATCGGCCAGGTGAGCCAGGGTCACGCTGTCGAGCAGGGCACGGACGGCCAGCGACACACGCTGCCAGTTATCCGCGACGCCACAGGTGGCGGCCAGCTCGCAATCGCCCTCGGCCTGGCTGCATTCGGTCATGGCCACCGGACCCTCGATGGCCGAGATGATGTCAGTGGCGGAGATTCGCGATGCCGGCCGTGACAGCGAATACCCACCCTGGGCACCGCGACGCGACTCGAGAAGACCGGCACGCACCAGCATCTTCAAGGTCTTGCTGACCGTGGGATGTGGGAGCCTCACGGCCTCGGCCAGTTCGGCGGCCGCGTGGGACTGCTCCGGGTGGCGCGCGATCTGCGCCATCACCACGGCGGCATAGTCGGTCAGCCGTGAAAGCTTCAGCATGCAGGACTCCTGATCGGCGTGAGTGGACGAGATACTCGCGCCTGCTATATTGCGGACCATTTTAGTCCTGTATGAATTCGATGTGAAGCCCTGCCCCACACAAACCGGCAGGATCACGGCACGTTCGCTGCCGTTACCAGCAATAACGCCAATCATTCTCATTCATGGAAATAAAGCGATATGAGACTCTGATAAGATAAGCCGTCATGCCACATGCTGAGCCGAACCGCGGGTAACCACCATGTCGTCACAATTGATCACGGTCTTCGGAGGCACCGGCTTCCTGGGCAACATCCTCGCCCGCGAGCTCGTCGATGCCGGCCAGCGGGTGCGAATCGCCGTCCGGCATCCCGTCCTACCCGACTGGGTGAAGGATGGCGACCGCATCGAGCTGGTCAGTGCTGACATCACCGACGCGACAAGCATCGAGGCGGCCATCGTCGGTGCCGACAGTGTGGTCAATGCGGTGAGTCGCTATGTCGCCTCGCCCGAGTTGAGCTTCGAGGCCATCCATGTGGACGGCGCTGGACGACTGGCGCGGCTGGTTCATCGCGCCGGCATCGAGAAACTGGTACACATCTCCGGCATCGGCGCCAACAGCGACTCACCATCGGCCTACGTGCGTGCCCGTGCCAGGGGTGAAGATGCGGTCCTCGAGGCCATGCCCAGGGCGACCATCATCCGTTGCAGCGTCCTCTTCGGTCCGGGAGACAGCTTTCTTGCCACCCTCGCCTCCCTGACCCGACTGCCGGTGATCCCGCTGTTCGGCGACGGGCGAACTCGCCTGCAGCCGGTGCATGTGGTGGACGTGGCCAGGGCATTGATCCTTCTGTTGGGGGAGCCGGTGACGGAACGCCGATTCTTCGAGCTGGGCGGCCCGGATATCATGACCTATCGGGACATCCTGTCGCTGGTGCTGGCCCATTACCGAATCGAGCGACCCATGGTCGAGGTACCCTTCCTCGCCTGGCGAACCCTGGCCGCCCTGATCTCGTGGCTACCCAGTCCACCCTTGACCCGCGACCAGGTGATCCTCATGCAGAGCGACAACCGAGTCGATGAGCGAATGGGCACCTTCGACGACCTGGGCATCCGCCCCCGCGCCCTACGCGACGCCCTGCCGGAGTGTTTGGCACCGATTCACAATGAGTAGGCGCTCCTGGACTCGACCTCTGCAGGCCATCGCCATCGCGCACGAAAGATGAGGACACACCGAGATGACTCGGTGTGTCCTTCATTCAGTCAGGAAGGTTACTTGACCTCGACCTTGCGCCGATTGGCCTTCTTGAGCTTCGGCAGGGTCAATTCGAGAATGCCGTTCTTGAAGCTGGCCGATGCCTTGTCGGCATCGACCTCACTGGGCAATGCCACCGTCCGCGTGAAGGCGTTCCGGGTGATTTCCGAGTGGAAGTACTGGCCCTCCTCTTCCCTGGTCTCTTCACCGTGTTCACCCTTGATGGTCACGGCACCATCGGTCACCGAGACATCCAACTCCTTGTTGTCGAAACCTGGTACCTCGGCGCGAACCAGCACCTCGCTGTCACGATCGACGACATCGACCTTGGGCACGCCTTTCTCGAAGGCGGCGAAACGCTCCCAGAGAGGATGTTCCCAGCGTTTCGACGGCATCAAACCACGATCGAAGAAGCTCTCCATCAGGCGTTCGAAATCCCCGAACGGGCTCATCGAACGTGGCTCCTTCTGCTGGGGAGAGTTGTCGGAAGTCACAGAGACGTCCTTTTGGGCTTTCTTGGCCATGATGATGACTCCTCTATAGCAGGCTCAACATTGCGTGTGATACGAAGCCCGATCAATCAGGATGAGGAAGCATACCCTTGATCTCACCCACTTGACCTGAACCTAGAGTTTGCACGCTTCCTTTTCAAGATAGCCTAGCGACTGCCGACGTAACTTGATGCAGATCACCTCGACTCGCCGGGGCGCTGAAGGGCGACTCGCAGGGAAGGCGCCATGGGGCGCTCTCCCGGTTGGATGCGGATCAGCGAGCCGTGGCCTTGCCGCGCGCCATGGCTTCCATGTCTCGACGCACGCGGACGGCCTGGCCTTCCATGGGTTCCACGTCATCCCAGGTCACCATCTGCCCGGCGGGCACGGGCCGGGTGATCTTGACGCCGTGGGCCAGGCCGATCGGCAGGCCTCCCATGGCCAGGGAGTCCTCGGCTCGGGCAAGGCGTCCCCAGACGGTATAGCCACCCTCCCCATCGAGCATGTCGCCGGGGGCCAGCGCCTTCTTGGTGACGGCCACGACATCGGAGAAAAAGCCCGTCGGGGTGCCCGTAGGCTCACCACGCAAGGCGGCATTCGCCACCGAGACACCCAGTTCCAGGCCGATCAGGTGGGAGGGCCGATAAAGGGCCCCATAGCGTCCTGAACGGTCGGTGGAGACCTGATACTCGCGGAAACAGCGCCGGACATAGTCGGCACTCACGCCGCTATCCTCTGCCGCCTCGAAAGTGACATAGACCCCCCAGCGCAGGTCGCCGACCACATGGCGACCATCCCGTTCCTCGCTGGAGATCACCTCGACCATTCCGGTCTGCTCCAGGACGCCGCCATGCGCCGCTGGCTTGAGGATATTGGCGAGATCCTGCACCCCTACCGGCGGAAACTGGAGGCCCTGGCTGGGGGCCAGCAACCCGGCGGCATTGGAGATCGCGGCCATCTCGATGGACGACTTGGTTCCATCCAGGAAGGAATTGAACATCTGTGGATTCATGCCACCCTTGGCCGCCTCCTCGGCGGTCAAGCCATAGTGATCCCAGACGGTGTCAGGCGTCGAGGCAGAATAGCCGGGCAGGTACTTGGTCCCCTTTCCGGCAGCCACCACGCGCAACCCACAGGTCCGGGCCCAATCGATCAACTCGCAGACCAGCGCCGGCTGGTCGCCATAGGCCATGGAATAGACCAGCCCGGCCCGGTTGAACGCCTCCACCAGGTAGGCGCCAGCCAGTACATCGGCTTCGACATTCACCATTATCATGTGCCTGCCATGTTCAGCGGCCAGCAGGGCATGCCGAATGCCTGCCGCGGGACTCCCGGTGGAATCGATCACAACGTCCAGCCCATCAGACTTGATCAGTGCCTCGGCATCCTCGGTGAGACAGGTCCTGTGGCTTCTCAAGGCGTCATCGAACGACCGGGTCACCACCGCCTCGACATCCCACCCGGTATTGGCCATTGCCGCCCTGGCGCGATCGAGGGAGAGATCGGCGATTGCCATCAAGTGCATGCCGGGGGTGTTGCGCACCTGGGCCAGGAACATGGAACCGAACTTGCCGGAACCGATCAGGCCCACGCGGATCGGTTTGCCCTCGGACTCGCAGCGCAACAGCTTGGTATACAGATTCATGGCGTGACTCCGTGTGTTTTTTCTAATGGAAGCGAATGTCTAGTAAACCGGCAAGGGCCCTTATCGCGCAAGTCGACGCGTCACCCAGTGCCGATAGCCTCACGCCAGCACCGGCCTGACCTGCTCAGCTGGCAAATACCACCGACAAGGCATCTCCCAACACAGGTGCCATGGCGATGGCATTGCTGTCGTGAGCGATGCAGTCGGTGCTCCAGATTTCGACGACGCCGGCCGCCTGGATCACCGCCAGGGCATCGCCGGCGAAGAGCGCATGGGTGATAGCCACGTCCACGGAGATGGCGCCGGCATCGATCAGCGCCTCGGCCGCACGGGCGAGAGTGTGGCCGGAGCTCGCCACATCGTCCATCAGCACTACCTGGCGGCCGGCGACCTCAATGTCCGGCAGCTCGATCCGCACCTTCCGGTCGCCGCTGCGGCTCTTGCGGCAGGTGGCGAAATCGAAGCCGGTCACCTCGGCTGCCTGTCGAACCCACTGCAGTGCCTCTTCGTCCGGACCCAGCAGCAGGGGGCTTTCGCGCTTCCCGGCGATCAGCTCGGCCAGGCGCGGGGCGCCGGAGAGCGCGATGGCGTGCTCGATGGGAATCGCCTGGTCGAGGCGCTCGATGCGGTGCAGGTGCGGATCCACGGTGATCACGGCGTCGAACAGCTCGGCGAGGAAGCCGCCGACGATTCTCTGGCTGACGACCTCGCCGGGGTGGAAGGCGATGTCCTGGCGCATGTAGGCGAGATAGGGCGCCACCAGCACCAGGCGCGTCACGCCCTGCTGCCGAGCGTGACGCGCCGGCAGCAGCAGCTCGATGAGCTTGTCGTTGGGCCGGTCGAGGCTGCGATAGAGCACCAGGGTCTCGGGGAAGGCTTCCGTCTCGGCGAAGGGCAGCCGGAGCTTGAGCTCCTCGTCGGGGAAGCGGTGGCGCTCGATTGCGTGGGCGGGCAGACCTGCCGCCTCGGCAAGACGGCGCGCTGGGGCCATTTCGTCCTGGAAATGCAGCAATGCACGAGTCATCGGGCCTCCCTGTTCAGAACTCGACGTTGAGTCGGATGATCTCGTCCGCACGACCGATGGCGATGCCGGTATCCCGCTCGGTGGACTGGTGCGCGAAGGTCAGCTCATTGCGATAGGCGGCGTGAACGCGATAGAGCGGCTGGCCCGTCGTCACCGGGTCGCCGATACGCCTGAGCAGGTCGACCCCCGCTCCGGCCGCCTTGGGCGCACCGGCCAGCCGGGCGATGCGCGCCAGCTTGAGGTTGTCGATACCGGTGACCACGCCCTCCGCGGCGGCCAGCACCTCGAAGCTGTGGGGGGCCAGCGGCGGGTTGTCCGGGTCGAAGGGCTTGGCGCCCTGGGCCGCGATGATCGCCCGCATCTTCTCGGCCGCCCGGCCGTCATCGAGGATATCGCGGGCCATCCCGAAGCCGGCGCCACCGCGCACATCCGGGTCGAACTCCAGCATTCGTCCGGCCAGACGCAACGCTTTCAGGCGCAGGTCCATGGGCGCCTCGGCATGGTTGGTGAGCACTCGCATCGCATCGCGGGCCTCCAGTACGGGACCGATACCGCGCCCCACCGGCTGGCTGCCGTCGGTGATCACCACGTCCAGGGTCAGGCCCATGCGCCCGGCCACGAACTCGAAGAGCCGGCGCAGTTGCCGCGCCTCGGGCATGGAGCGAACCTTGGCGTTGGGGCCGACGGGGATGTCGAGCAGCAGATGAGTGGACCCCGCGGCCACTTTCTTGGAGAGAATGGAAGCGACCATCTGGCCCGGTGAATCGAGGGAGAGCGGG
>JAGXGN010000045.1 GCA_024636705.1 Halomonas sp. | reverse complement strand
GTGCGATAGACCGCCCCGGTGACGTCCTGGCGCTCGCACTGGCTTGCGAGCTCGGGTTCCTCCAGCGGGTGGCTCACCAGGCGCTCACCGCCCAGCAGCAGGGTCTCGAGTTCGAGCACATGGTCACGGGTCTTGCCATACTCGCAGCTGCCCTGGCCGCTGGCATCGGTGGCGATCATGCCGCCGAGGGTGGCGCGATTGGAGGTGGAGAGGTCCGGTGCGAAGAACAGGCCATGGGGTTTCAGCGCCGCATTGAGCTGGTCCTTGACCACACCGGCCTGAACCCGCACCCGGCGATTCTCGCCGTCGATCTCCAGTATCCGGTTCATGTGCCTCGAGACGTCCACCACCAGGCCGTCGGTGAGGGACTGGCCGTTGGTGCCGGTTCCACCCCCGCGAGGCGTCAGGGCAACGCGGCGGTGTTCATCGCGGCCGGCCAGAGCGGCGATGCGCTCGAGATCCTTGCCATGGCGAGGATAAAGCACCGCCTGGGGCAGGCGCTGGTAGATGGAGTTGTCGGTAGCCAGCACCGTGCGGTCGGCGTAGTCCGGGGCGATATCGCCCTCGAAGCCCTCGGCCTTAAGGGTGTCGAGAAAGCGCAGGTAGGGGGCATCAAGCCCGGCGATGCGGTTAGGGTCAGCGGTGTCCAGTCGTGCAATCATGGTGTCTGTTCGGTCATGGTGGTGGCACCGACCGCATCGGGCCGGGCGTGGAAGGGTCCTACTCTACCCTGGCAGGGGGTCAGGCGCATCAGGGCCGCCTGGCTGCGTGGCACCCGTCGGGGCTTTTGCCTACAATGATCGCCCTTGTTTCTTCGACGTTGACGGACTGGATGCCATGCTTGATCCCAAACTGCTGCGCAGCGACCCCGCTCGGGTCGCCGAACGACTGGCCAAGCGGGGCTTCGTCCTCGATATCGACCGGCTCGAGGCGCTGGAGTCCCGGCGCAGGGATCTCCAGGCCGAGACCGAGTCCCTGCAGAACGAGCGCAACACGCGTTCCAGGGCGATCGGCAAGGCCAAGGCGGCCGGCGAGGATATCCAGCCGTTGCTCGACGAGGTAAGCGACCTGGGTGATCGCCTGGAAGCGGCCAAGCACCAACTTGCCGAGGCCCAGGCCGAATGGGACGAGATGGCCAGCGGCCTGCCCAACCTGCCCCACGACAGCGTGCCGCTGGGCGAGAGTGAGGAGGATAATGTTGAACTGCACCGCTGGGGGTCGCCCAGGGACCTCGATTTCGACGTCAAGGATCATGTCGATCTGGGTGCCCTGACGGGTGATCTCGATTTCGACCTGGCGGCAAAGCTGACCGGGGCCCGTTTTGCGGTGATGCGCGGACCCATTGCCCGACTGCATCGCGCCTTGACCCAGTTCATGCTCGATATTCAGACCCTAGAACATGGTTATGAAGAGTGCTATGTGCCCTTCATGGTCAACGAGGCTTCCCTCTTCGGTACTGGCCAGCTGCCCAAGTTCGGTGAGGACCTGTTTCGTCTCGACGACGACCGGGGATACCACCTGATTCCCACCGCCGAGGTGCCACTGACCAATTTTGCGCGTGACGAGATCCTCGACCACAAGGCATTGCCGGTAAAGCTCACTGCCCACACCCCGTGTTTTCGCAGCGAGGCCGGTTCCCATGGTCGGGACACCCGCGGCATGATTCGCCAGCACCAGTTCGACAAGGTCGAGATGGTCCAACTGGTCGAGCCCGAGCAGAGTTATGCGGCACTGGAGGAGATGCGTGGTCACGCCGAGGCGATCCTTCAGGCCCTCGACTTGCCCTATCGGGTGATCACGCTTTGCACGGGTGACATGGGATTCGGCGCCGCCAAGACCTATGATCTGGAGGTATGGCTGCCCAGCCAGGCGATGTACCGGGAGATTTCCTCGATTTCCAACTGCGAGGATTTCCAGGCGCGGCGCATGCAGGCGCGCTTTCGGCATCCCGATCAGAAGAAGCCGCAACTCCTGCACACCCTCAACGGGTCCGGCCTGGCAGTTGGCCGTTGCCTGATCGCGGTGATGGAAAACTATCAGAATGTCGATGGTTCCATTACCGTGCCCCAAGTCTTGCGCCCCTACCTGGGAGGCGTGGAGATCATCAATCGGGTCTCCTGACGACCCGCTCTCGGTTTGTACCCCGGGGCGACTGAGCGCATCATTGGATTCTCACTGCTGGCAGGGACCCCCGGCATGCCCTTTTACGAGAACGATCCTCCGCGGATCATCCCCCTCAACCTGACGCTTGCCCTGGCCGCTCTGGTCGTCATTGTCGCCGGCATGAGAGCCGGGTCGAGCCTGCTCGTCCCCTTGCTGCTTGCGCTTTTCATCACGGTGATCTGCACGGCCCCGGTCCATTGGCTGATTCGCCTGGGGACCGGTCAGCGACTGGCGGTCTGGCTCACCCTGATCGTGATCGGCGGCCTGATGTCCTTGCTGGGACTCCTGCTGGTGAACAGCTTCGGTACCTTTATCGCCGAGCTGCCGGGTATCGAGTCGAAACTCTATGAGTACTACATCGCACTGCTCAACGGCTTGGCCAGGCTCGGTCTGGACATCGATACCGAAAGGCTGGGTCAGTTGCTCGACATGGATCAGGCGACCAACTGGGTTCCCAGCCTGATCGGCGAGTTGGGCAACTTCCTGATGCAGAGTGTCGTGGTGGGTCTGCTGGTGATGTTCCTGCTGTTCGAGACGCTCAACTTTCGTGACAAGATTTCCCTGGCGCTGGCAAACCCGGCGCCGAGCCTGCACCGTTTCAGCGAGTTCAGTCTGACCCTCAAGCGTTACTTGGCGGTGAAGACGGTGATCAGCATGATTACCGGTGCACTGGTCTGGCTGGCCTGTGTGCTGATCGGCGTCGAGTTTCCGCTGCTGTGGGCGGTGCTGGCCTTTGCCCTCAATTATATTCCCAACATCGGATCGGCCATCGCCGCCCTTCCCCCGGTGATGTTGTTGCTGGTTTCCCCGGGAGGTGGGGCATTTCAGGCCGTCATCCTCGCCTCGGCCTATCTGGGCATCAATTTCGTTCTCGGCAATATCGTCGAGCCCCGGATGATGGGGCGAGCCCTGGGGCTTTCCACCTTCGTCGCCATCCTGTCGTTGGTCGTCTGGGGCTGGGTGTTCGGTGTCGTCGGTATGCTCTTGTCAGTCCTGCTGACCATGACCTTGAAGATCGCGCTGGACAGTCACCCCCACACGCGTTGGATCGCCCAGCTCCTGGGGCCGACAGATAGGGATGCAAGGGACGCCGAGGATATCGAGGTTGCCGACAAGCCACCGTCGAAGCGCAACGAGAAGATCTGATGACCGAACGACGTCACCCCGGCCAAGGCCGGAGTGACAGGGGATAACTACGTTGGGTGAAGCGTCGTCGGGTGAGGCGTCAGGCGTTCTGATCGATGAACTGGGTCAGCTGGGATTTCGATTGGGCGCCGACGAGTGAGGCGACCTTGGATCCGGACTTGAACAGCATCACGGTCGGTACACCGCGAACCCCTTGCTCGGCGGCGATTTCCGGCGCGTCGTCTACATTGATGCTGACGACCTTGACATTGCCGTCTCGTTCCTCGGCGACTTCGTCCACGACCGGTGCCATGACCTTGCAGGGGCCGCACCAGGGGGCCCAGAACTTCAGCAGTACTGGCTTGTCCGCCTTCAGGACTTCCTGCTCGAAATTAGCGTTGGTGACATCGACGTTGTTGGCCATGTGATTCTCCACTTCTGTTGCGCTGCTTCGAGCGAATCTAGGGGGCATGTCAGCTGTCAACGGCATGCACGATGGGACGATGGTAGCGGCCGGCCGGGTTCCTGGCAAATGCCGACCGTCGGATATCGGCATGGCGGGCACCCGGGAAGCGCCAGAGACGACAGGCCGAAGGGTGGTTTCCTGTTATGCTTTTTAGTGATTAAATGTTATCAAGTTATCACTAATTAGCACCCCGGATGCGGTGTTTTGGAAACACCAGAGGAGTCGCCTTCTCCATGAAGCTTCAGCAACTGCGATATGTATGGGAGGTCAGTCGCCACAACCTGAATGTGTCGGCCACGGCCCAGGGTCTGTTTACCTCCCAGCCAGGTATCTCGAAGCAGATCCGCCTGCTCGAGGATGAACTTGGCGTCGAGATCTTTGCCCGCAGCGGTAAACACTTGACACGGGTGACGCCTGTCGGCAAGGCGATCATCGAGTTGGCCGGCCAGGTGCTGCGCCTCACCGACAACATCAAGGAGGTCGCCCAGGAGTTCAGCGATGAGCGCCGTGGGAGTCTTTCGATTGCCACTACCCACACCCAGGCGCGCTACGCCTTGCCTCCCGTGATCCAGGCCTTCACCCGCACCTATCCCGATGTGGCGTTGCACATGCAGCAGGGAACCCCGAAGCAGATCGCCCAGATGGTCAGTGAGGGCCAGGCCGACTTCGCCATCGCCACCGAATCCCTGGAACTGTTCAACGACCTCGTGCTGTTGCCCTGCTATCGCTGGAATCGCTGTGTGCTCGTCCCTCAGGGACATCCCCTGGCCGAACAGGAATTGACGCTCGAGGCCCTGGCCGCCTATCCGCTGGTGACCTATGTGTTCGGGTTTACCGGGCGCTCTCAACTCGATGATGCCTTCAAGGCCCGCGGTCTAGTCCCCAACGTGGTGCTGACGGCGGCCGATGCCGACGTCATCAAGACCTATGTTCGCCTAGGCATGGGGGTGGGTATCGTGGCCCATATGGCGGTGGATGCCAAAGAGGATTCCGATCTGGTGGCGCTGGAAGCCGGCCATCTGTTCGAGAGCTCCACCACCAAGATCGGTATCCGCCGCGGTACCTTCATGCGTGGCTATATGTACGATTTCCTGAAGGGATTTGCGAGCCATCTGACGCGCGACCTCATCGACGCCGCGCTCGTTGCCGGGCCGCACCAGGAAGAGGCGTTCTTCAAGGATATCGAGCTGCCTGAACGTTGAGGACCGGCCCCTACCGCGAACGATTTTTTTGCCAACGTCTATTGATGCCCCTTATGCCCCCGACCATCTCGGAGATTGCCCTTCCCTGACGCGCATGTCGCTCAGTGCTGAAGATGCAGGCCACACTCGCGCTTCTCCTCGACCTTGGTGGGGTCAAAGTAGTCGAAATTGTTGGGCAGGTCGTGGGTCTGCAGGTATTGATAAAGCTCCCTGGCCGTCCAGTGAAGCAGCGGCGAGACCTTGAGCAGCCCGTCGGCACTGCGGTTCACCGGTGACATGCGTGCACGCTCCGGTGTGTCCTCTGCGCGTAGTGCGGTGAACCAGACGTCCGGTGCCATCTCCTGCAGGGCCCGCTCGAAGGGTTCGAGCTTCACCTCTCGAGTGAAGGCCTCGTGGCGTGGATCCTCGATCCCCGGCGCGGGGCCGTCCAGCGCCTCGCGATGGGCCCGGGAACGGCGCGGCAGGTAGCTGACAAGATTGAGGTCGAGGCGTTGGATGAGCGCGTCCGCGAAGCGGTAGGTGGCCTCGGTATTGTAGCCGGTGTCCATCCATACGATCGGGATATCAGGCTGCTGGCGAGTGACCAGATGCAGGATCACGGCCTCGAAGGGACGAAAGTTGGTCGTACAGATCGGCCGTTGCCCCTGCTCCAGCGCCCAGCGGATCAACGCCTCGGGATCCTTGCCGAGTTCCCGGTTGATGATGTCGAGATGCGGCTGCATGGGGTGCTCCAGAGTGGCGGATCCTTGTATGCGGCTACCCTAGCAGAGCCCCTGAGCCTTTCCCCAATACCGATTCATTGGATATCTATTC
>JAGXGN010000044.1 GCA_024636705.1 Halomonas sp. | reverse complement strand
TACACCCGCAGGCGAATCTCGTGGGCAGAGACGACCTGCATGAAGCCGGCATTGACGTGCCTGGGGAATCGCGGGTGCCCCTCGATGGCGGGCCCCAGCCGTGCCACCAGGGCCATATCGACGTCGTCCACTTCGAGGACGGCGTGGGGGTTGCCAAGCGAGACCACGCCGATCTCGAGGCGCTCGCCCTCGACATCGATCTCGTGTCGGATGCGGTCCTCCTCCGCCTCGAAGGGGATGGCCTGGGGAGCGAAACGAGGAACGCCCATGTCCACCCTCACCTGGCCGTCGTTCTCGACAACCAGGGTGAGGGGGCCGCCGGCGGTCTCGACATGGATCTCGTGCTTGTGGGTCAGACGCTGGTCGCGAACGAAGCGGGCAAAGCAGCGAGCGCCGTTGCCGCAGTTCTCCACCTCGCCGCCGTCGGCATTGTAGATTCGATAGCGGAAGTCCATATCCGGGTCTCGGGGCGGCTCGACGACCAGCAGCTGGTCGAAGCCGATACCGAAGCGACGGTCGGCCAGCCGGCGTATCTGGTCATCCTGGAGGCGAGCCCGCTGGGTGACCAGATCAACGACCATGAAGTCGTTGCCGAGCCCGTGCATCTTGGTGAAATGCAGCAGCATCAGGCGTCTTCCTCGGGTAACAGTGCCTCGCCGGCCCACAGATCCGCGAGGCGTTCTCGGCGCCTGACCAGATGGGCCCGCTTGCCGTCGACCATCACCTCGGCGGGACGCGGTCGGCTGTTATAGTTCGAGGCCATGGCGAAGCCGTAGGCACCGGCGGAGCGCACCGCCAGCAGGTCGCCCTCGGCGATGGCCAGTTCGCGCTCCTTGCCCAGGAAGTCGCCGGTCTCGCAGACCGGGCCGACCACATCATAGGTGGCGCTGTCGCGGGGGCGACGGGTGTCCACCGGCAGGATGGCCTGCCAGGCCTGGTAGAGGGCGGGGCGGATGAGGTCATTCATGCCGGCATCGACGATGGCGAAATGCTTCGTCTCGCCGGGCTTGAGGAACTCGACCCGGGTCAGCAGGACGCCGGCATTGGCGGCGATGGAGCGTCCCGGCTCGAACAGCAGGGTCAGACGCTCACTGCCCTTCCACTCGGCCAGGCGCTCCAACAGGGCGGTGGCGTAGTCGAAGGGGTGGGGCGGGTGTTCGTGGCGATAGGGCACGCCCAGGCCGCCGCCCAGATCCAGGTGCTCTACCTCGATGCCACGCTCGCGCAGCCTGGCGAGCAGCACCAGCAATCGGTCCAGGGCGTCGAGGAAGGGCGCGAGTTCGGTGAGCTGGGAGCCGATATGGCAATCCAGGCCCACCACCCGCAGATGGGGCAGGCGGGTGGCCAGTTCATAGACCGCCAGGGCCTCGTCCACCGGGATGCCGAACTTGTTGTCCTTGAGCCCGGTGGAAATGTAGGGATGGGTACCGGCGTCCACGTCGGGATTGATGCGCAGCGACACCGGTGCCAACTTGCCGAGGCGAGCGGCAACGGCGTTCAGGCGCTCCAGTTCCGGGCGCGATTCGACGTTGAAGCACTTGATGCCCACCTCCAGCGCACGGGCCATCTCGGCCTCCTGCTTGGCCACGCCCGAGAAGACCACCCTGGCCGGGTCGCCACCGGCCACCAGTACGCGTTCCAACTCGCCCACGGAGACGATGTCGAAGCCGGCGCCCATCCTCGCCAGCAGCCCCAGTACCGCCAGGTTGGAATTGGCCTTCACCGCATAGCAGATGAGGTGCGGGTGACCGCCAAGCGCCTCGGTATAGGCGCGGAAATGACGCGCCAGCGTCGCCTTGGAGTAGACGTAGCAGGGGGTGCCGATCTCGTCGGCGATGCGACTGAGCGGGACATCCTCGGCGTAGAGCAGGCCGTCGCGATAGTTGAAGTGGTCCATGCTAGCTCTCGCTGTCGTCGGGCGCGTCGTCGGCGTCGCGGGGGCCATACTGTTCGGCGGCCGCCTCGTCGCTCGGCAGATAGAGCGGCCCCTTCTGGCCACAGCCCGCCAGGGCCATGCCCAGTGCCAGGAGGATCATCGGCAACGCCATGCGTGAGAGAAGAAGACGCATCAGGTGCTCCCTGCCAGGGCATCCCTGGCTCGCTGGGCGGCGGCGCGCACCTGGTCAGGGGCGGTGCCACCGATGTGGTTGCGTGCGGCTACCGACCCTTCCAGGGTCAGCACGTCGAAGATGTCTCTCCCGATCAGCGCCGAGAACTGCTGGAGTTCCTCGAGCGTCATCTCGGAGAGGTCCTTGCGGTGTCGAATGCTATAGGCCACCGACTGGCCGACGATCGCGTGGGCGTCACGGAAGGCCGCGCCCTTGCGCACCAGGTAGTCGGCCAGATCGGTAGCGGTGGAGAAGCCGCCTTGGGCCGCCTCATACATTCGCTCCTTCCTCGCCTCGATGGCCGGCACCATGTCGGCGAAGGCGCGCAGGCAGCCCTTGACGGTGTCCAGGGTGTCGAACAGCGGCTCCTTGTCCTCCTGGTTGTCCTTGTTGTAGGCCAGGGGCTGCGACTTCATCAGCGTCAACAGGCCGATCAGATGGCCGTAGACGCGACCGGTCTTGCCCCGTACCAGCTCGGGCACGTCGGGATTCTTCTTCTGCGGCATGATCGAGGAGCCGGTGCAGAAGCGGTCGGGGAGGTCGATGAAGTCGAACTGGGCGCTGGTCCATAACACCAGTTCCTCGCTCATGCGCGACAAGTGCATCAGCAGGATGCTGGCGAAGGCCGTGAATTCGATGGCGAAGTCGCGATCACTCACGGCGTCCAGGGAGTTTTCCGCGGGTCTCTCGAAGCCCAGCAGCTCGGCGGTGACGTGACGATCGATGGGATAGGTCGTGCCGGCCAGGGCCGCGGCGCCCAGGGGCATGACGTTGACCCGCTTGCGGCAGTCGAGCAGCCGCTCGTGGTCGCGGGCGATCATTTCCTGCCAGGCCAGCAGGTGGTGGCCGAAGGTCACCGGCTGGGCGGTCTGCAGGTGGGTGAAGCCGGGCATGATGGTGTCGGCCTCGCGATCGGCCAGGTCGATCAGTCCCCGGCGCAGGCGGGTCAGCTCCCCGGCGACGATGTCGATCTCGTCGCGCAGGAAGAGGCGGATGTCCGTGGCGACCTGGTCATTGCGCGAGCGGCCGGTATGCAGCTTCTTGCCGGTGATGCCGATCTTGTCGGTGAGCCGCGCCTCGATGTTCATGTGAACGTCCTCGAGCCGCACGGACCACTCGAATTCGCCTCGCTCGATCTCGCCGCGGATCCCCTCCAGTCCGCTCAGGATGGCGTCACGCTCTTCCTCGTCGAGTACCCCGACCCGGGCCAGCATGGTGGCATGGGCAACGGAGCCCTGAATGTCGTGGATGGCGAGGCGCCGATCGAAGTCCACCGAGGCGGTGAAGCGCTCGACGAAGGCATCGGTGGGCTCGTTGAAGCGTCCGCCCCAGGATTGGTTCGTGCTGTTGCTCGTCGGGCTTGGGCTCATCGCGCTGGTCATCCTGCATGACAGAGTGGGGTTCGGGGCCCGTCGTCGCGCCGCCGAGACGCTGCCGGGACATGGCAGGGAGTGTACCAGAGTCGGCAGGGCTGGCGAGTGGGCGCTATCGGGGGCGCCGTGTCGGAGGCGCCGATTTTTCCTGCTCCCTCGGGTGCTTTATGATGGCATCATACATATCAGATCACCGGCCATCGGGCGGCCTCGGCTGTCGAGCAACGCCGCCTCGGATGGGCCGGAACAGGGAGCGCCAGGTGCAGACCATTACCAAGCTGCGTATCGCCACGCGCAAGAGTCCACTGGCCATGTGGCAGGCCGAGCACGTCCGTGATCGCCTGATGGCCGCCAATCCCGGCCTGGCGGTCGAGCTGGTCGCGCTGTCGACCCGTGGCGACAAGATCCTCGATACCCCGCTGGCCAAGGTCGGCGGCAAGGGGCTCTTCGTCAAGGAGCTCGAGGAGGCGATGCTCGATGGTCGCGCCGAAATCGCGGTGCATTCCATGAAGGATGTCCCCATGCATTTCCCCGAGGGGCTCGGCCTCTCGGTGATCCTGGAAGGGGCCGAGCCCACCGATGCCTTCGTTTCCAACCAGCATGCGTCCCTCGATGCCCTCCCCGAGGGATCGCGTATCGGTACCTCGAGCCTGAGACGGGCCCTGCAGATGCGCGAGCTGCGTCCGGATCTCGAGGTGCTCACCCTGCGGGGCAGCGTCCAGACACGGCTGCGCAAGCTGGACGAGGGCGAGTTCGATGCCATCCTGCTGGCCACCTCCGGCCTCAGGCGCCTGGGGCTGGATGACCGCATCACCCAGGAGCTCCCCCCGGAGATCTGTCTGCCAGCCTGCGGCCAGGGGGCGCTAGGCATCGAATGTCGCATGCACGATACCGAGTTGATCACCCTCCTGGCACCGCTGGACGATTCGGTCACCGCTACCCGGGTGCGGGCCGAGCGTGCCATGAATACTCGCCTGGAAGGGGGGTGCCAGGTCCCCATTGCCGGTCATGCCATCTTCGATGCCGATGGCGAGACGCTGTGGCTCAGGGCCCTGGTAGGCAATCCCGAGGGCACCCAGGTGCTGCGCGCCGAGGGTCGCGGATCGATTCACGAGCCCGAGGCATTGGGGATCCGCGTGGCCGAGGACCTGCTCGACCAGGGGGCCGGCGAGATCCTCGCCGAGGTCTACGGTACGATCTGATGGCCGCGCCTCCGGTGCTGGTGACTCGCCCCGGCAAACGCGGCGATGTGCTTTCGGCCGCCATTGCAGGCGCCGGCCGGCCTGTGGAGCGAATCGCGGCCATGCACCTGGAGACCCTGGCTGAAACGCCCGACATGCGATCGGCTATGCTGGATATCGACAACTTCCAGCGCGTGCTGGTGATCAGTCCCGCCGCCGCCGAATGGCTGGTCGAAGCGATAGATCGGTACTGGCCACAGTCTCCGCCGGGTCTGGCCTACTATGCTGTCGGCGCCGCGACGGCGGCGATCCTCCATGAACACCTGGGGGTGCGGGTCCATCTGCCAGCCGCTGATACCGGCGAAGACACCAGTGAGGCCTTGTTGGGACTCGCCTCGCTCCAGTCGTTACAGGATCAGCGCGTCCTCCTGGTGGCCGGGGAAGGAGGACGCCGCCTGCTGGCCGACACCCTGGTGGCTCGTGGCGCGCGGCTCACGAGGCTGGCGGTGTATCGCCGATGCACGCTGGAACCCTCGCCGGCCATCAAGAGGCGCCTGGCGAGGGGCGATTTTCAGGCGTTGGTGGTGAGTAGCGGAGAAATTCTCGAACATCTGGCAAGATGGTGTGGTAATGCCGCGTTGAACCAACCGCTAATCGTTTCCAGCGCTCGGTTGGCTACACTGGCTGACAAGCTTGGGTTCCGTGCCCCCGTCGTGGCGCTCGGCGCCACACCCGCCGCATTGACGGCAGCCGTGGCGACGGCCTGCGACCCGGAGGATGCCGATGTCGATCAAGACGATCTCGAAAAGGGCTAGCGACACATGAGCAAGCAACCAAACGATCAAAACGAAAAGCAGACGCCATCCGACCCGGCGCGGGACGCTGAGGCATCGGGAACTCGCGGCGGCGAGGCAGACAAGGGTGACGCGAGCGGCAAGGGCCGCTCCCGGCGCCGCGGTCGAGCGGATCAGGCGGCCTCGTCCTCGAATAGGGCCGCCGGACCGGATGCCACGGCGGCGTCCTCCTCGGGGTCGCCGGCAACGCCCGACGCGTCTAAAGCGGATGACACCAAGAAGAGCGATCCCAAGGCAGCGGACCCCAAGCCAGGAGACAACAAGGCAGCCGACAAGGGCAGCAAGCCCGGCGACCAGGCGGGCAAGAAGCCCGCTGCCGCCTCGACCGGCGCCCCGACGGCTTCCGGTGGCGCTGGTGGCGGAAGTGCCAGGCCGCCCGTGGCCGCCGCGGGGGGAGGCAAGGGCGGGGGCAAGAGCAAGAGCAAGAGCGGCCCCTTCGCCCTGGTGCTGGTGATATTGCTCGGCCTCATCGGTCTCTTCTTCGGTTGGCAGGGCTGGCAAATGCTGCAGGCCCAGCAGGCGCGTCTCGCCGAGGTGGAATCTCTCAGTTCCCAGGCCGCGACCGCCGAGCAGCTGACCGCCCTGGAGAATCGCCTGGCGGAGAACGAAACCGAGCGCGATGCCGCGCTGGATAATGCCCTGTCGGAACTCGATTCCGAGTTCACCAGCTATCGTAGCCAGGTCAACGAGACCCTGGATCAGGTGCTGGACGAGCTCTCCAGCGAGCAGGATCCGGATGCGCGTGAATGGCTGCATGCCGAGGCGGCCTACCTCCTGCGCCTGGCCAACCAGCGCCTGCAGCTCGAACGCGATGTCGAGGGTGCCGCCGCCCTGCTGCGAACCGCAGACGAGCGCCTGAGCGAGGCCGAGAACCCGGCCCTGCTCTCCGTGCGTCGTGCCATCGCCTCCGAGCTGTCGATCCTGAACACCGTTCCACAGGTCGACCGCACCGGCATCTACCTGGCACTCAATGCCCAGCAGGAGCGGCTGGCGATGATGCCGCTGTCACGCGAGCTGGAAGAGATACCCGCCCGGTCGGGCATGGAGGAAGCGCCGACGGGTGAGTGGCAGGAACAGCTGTCCCGCTTCGGTCAGGAGCTCAAGGATCTGGTCGTGATCCGCCACCATGACGAAGCCATGGAATCCCTGATCACCCCGGAGCAGGAATCCTACCTGCGCCAGAGTGCCCGTCTGGTACTCGAGCAGGCCCAGCTCGCCCTGCTCAAGGAAGAGCAGGAGCTCTACGAAGCCAGCATCGACAAGGTGCTTTCCATGATCAACGCCTATTACGCCACCGACCGCGAAGAGGTGCAGGCCGTCATCACGCGTCTGGAGGAGCTCAAGACGGAGAATATTCGTCCCGAGTTGCCGGATATCAGCGGTTCTCAGCAGGCGCTGGCCAGTTTCATCGAGCGTCGTTTCGGTTCGCGCAGCGAACAGGGAGATGACGCATGAGAAAGCTGATCCTGATCGTCGTCCTGGGCCTGGCGCTCGGTGCGCTGTTCGGCCAGTTGATGGTATCGCTACCCGGCTACTGGCTGGTTCGGGTGGGCGACACCTCGATGCAGACCTCCTTCTGGTTCGGTCTGGTCATCCTGCTGGCGGCCTTTGTCGTACTGCACTTCGGCCTGCGTATCCTGACGCGCCTCTCCCGTCCGGTGAGCCGCTTCAAGGTGTGGAACAGTCGCACTCGCAACCGCAATGCCATGAAGCGTACCGTCCGCGGCCTGGTGGCCCTTGCCGAGGGGCGCTGGAAGCGCGCCGAGAAGTCCCTGGTCAAGGCCGCCGATGATTCCAGCACGCCCCTGGTCAACTACCTCTCGGCGGCCCTGGCGGCTCACTATCAGGGCCGTTACGACCAGGCCGACACCCTGCTGAAGCGGGCTCACCTGAGCACCGAGGGGGCCGATACCGCCGTGGGCATGATGCAGGCCCAGTTGATGTTGGACCGCCAGCAGTACGAGGAGGCCCTGGCCATCCTCACGCGGCTGGATCGCCACCTGCCCAACCATCCCCAGGTGCTCAAGCAGCTCAAGCAGGTCTATATCAGTGTCAGCGACTGGGACGGACTGCGTCGTTTGATGCCGCGGCTGGGTGCCCAGCACCTGATCGCCCGTGAGGAACGCGAGCAGCTGGAGCTTCAGGCCTATCGCGAACTGATCCTCCATGAGGCTCGCGAGGGTGGCGACATCGAGCGGGTTCGCAGCCTCTGGGCGGACATGCCGGACCATCTGCGAACCAACACCGACCTGATCGTGCTCTACGCCGAGGCGCTGGTGCGTGGTGGCCAGGAGCCGATCGCCGAACGCCTGCTGCGTCATTCCCTCAAGGAACACTGGGATACACGCCTGGTGTTGCGCTACGGCCTGCTCGACGTGGATGCCTCGCGCCAGCTGGTCTATGCCGAGAAGTGGTTGCAGGAAAGGCCCAACGACCCCGACCTGCTCTTGACCCTGGGCCGGTTGTCGCTGCGCAATGCCTACTGGGGCAAGGCCCAGGAATACTTCGAGGCGAGCCAGCGTCAGCGCCCGAGCGGCGTGGTCTGTGCCGAGCTGGCCAGGCTCTTCGCCAATCTCGGCGAGCACAACAAGAGCCAGTTGTACTATCGGCAGAGCGTCGAACTGCTCGACAAGTCCCTGCCCTCCCTGCCGCAGCCCAGCGAGGCAAGCGACGTGCTGGGCGAGGGAAAGGGGAAGAAGGCCAACAAGGCGTCCTGAACCGGAGCTTCTCTCAACTCCACTGCATACAGGAGGCGCTTCGGCGCCCCCTTTGCTGTATCGGTCGAGGCTGCCAAACAGCACGGCCGCCACTAAGGACGGCCCCATTGGTTGCTGGCGGTAAGCGGCGGACTCAGGTTTCGTCCACGTCGTCACCGCTGGGCTTCTCGTGCTCGGGGTTGCTGATGTCCTGGCCGTCGCCGTGGGCGTCGGCTTGAGGTGGCACGACCGGCTTCTGACTGGCCTGTGACTCCAGCACTCGCACGTTGGCGGCAGGCGACTGGCCCTGCTTGTCTTCGCCGAAGTAGAGGGTGGTGTGCGGGAAGGGGATCTCGATGCCGGCTTCATCGAAGCGCAGCTTGACCAGGCGGTTGTAGGCACGGCCCACACCCCACTGGTCGCCTGGTGTGGTCTTGATCACCACCCGGATGTTCACAGAGCTGTCGGCAAGGGCCACGACGCCCGCGACGGTCAGCGGTGCCAGCAGCTTGTGGCAGTGCTCCTCGCTGGCCTGAAGGTCCTCGAAGGCCAGCTGCAGTTGCTCGATGGCATCATCGATGCTCTCCCGGTAGGCGATACCGTATTCACCGACGTGGTTGCCGAACTCGCGCATGTAGTTGGAAACGGTATCCACGCTGGAGAAGGGCACGATGTGGTAGGTGCCGGAGAGGTCGCGAATGCCCACCGAGCGGATGCTGAGCTTCTCGGCGGTGCCGGTGACGCCCCCCACCGTGACCACGTCACCGGTATTCATGGCGTTCTCCACCTGGATGAAGATGCCGGTGATGATGTCTTGTACCAGCTTCTGGGAGCCGAAGCCGATGGCCAGGCCGAGGACACCGGCACCGGCGATCAGCGGGCCGATGTTGATGCCGATCTCGGCCAGCAGGATCATCGTCGTCATGGTGATCAGGGCAATGGCCAGGGCGTTGCGGAACAGCGTCAGCAGAGTCTGCGCCCGGGCCGAGAGTACACCACCGCCGGTCTCCGGGTTGAGCTTGTGCTCGATCAGGCTGGCCAGGCCCAGCCAGACGGCCACCGCCACCACCAGAATCACCG
>JAGXGN010000043.1 GCA_024636705.1 Halomonas sp. | reverse complement strand
GTACCGTACTGCTCGAGGAACGCCGGCAACGAAAGGCCGGGCTGGAACTGGATGGGATTGCAAGCCATGGCACTATCTCCTTGACTGTCCATATGATTCCAGTATAGCTCCAAGCGGACACAATAGCTGACCAACATGCGTAATCAGGTTAGTCGATGCCGACCGCCGACCGCAGTCGCTGTTCCAAGCGTCGTTCATAGAGCCCCTTGGTGACCAGCGTGCCCAGCACCAGCCCGCCACCCACGAGGGCGATCGGCGCCGGTGTCTCGCCCAAGAGCCACCAGGCCCAGAGCGTACCGACCACCACCTCCAGGAGCAGCAGCAGGCCCACCTCGGCGGCGGGCAGGTAGAGCGGCCCACGCTGCAGCAGGGTCACGCCCGTCGGCACGATGATCAGGCACAGCAGGACCACCAGCAACCAGCGATCGATCGGCGGCATCTCGATCCCGCCGCCGCCCAGCAGCAACACCAGGGCAGCGCCACACCCGACGATGAGGCCGTTGAAGACGAGCATGGGGCTCATGTCCACGCCGGGGCGTCGACGGCAGAGCGTGAAGTTGAGGGCCAGGGTGGTGGCCGCCATGAGGGCGAAGGCATTGCCCACCCAGGAACCGACCCCGGTATCGTCGATCACGATCATCCCGATACCCAGCATGCACAGCCCGATCGAAAGCCAGGTCCGGCGCGGCAGCCGCTCGGCGAGGATCGCGCGGGACAGCAGGGCGGCGATCAGCGGCGCCCCCGCCAGGATGAGCAGGACATTGCCCGCCTTGGTGTACTGATTGCCCAGCACGAAGCCGCAGGTCGTCAGGCTGAACAGCAGGGCGACCGCCACACCCGTCCAGCCACAGCGTCGATAGGCCTGCAGGCTACAACGTCCATGCCGAACCAGCACGATCAAGAAGAAACCCAGGGCGGACAACAGCCCCCGCCACATCAGGATCTCGGCGTCCGGCAGGGCCGCCAGCTTGATCAGCAGGGCATCCGGCGACATGATCAGCGCCCCGCCGCCGGTCAGCAGCAGGCCCTGCTGGCGATGGGACAGCGAGCGGAAGGCGCTCACGGATTTCTTCCATCTGGCCCATCGGGGCCGTCAGGGTGGCCCCTCATGTCAGTGCCTGTCCCTCTCCAGGACACCGATGACCTCCGGCACGGACAGCCCCTGATCCTCGATGGTGGCATAGAGGTCGCGGACTCCCGTCGCCACGCCACGCGCCACGCCGAGCTCGTCGGTCATGGCGTGGTAGTAGCCGATATCCTTGCTGGCATTGGCCACGCTGAAGCGGAAGCCCGAGGGGTCACCCGTCTCGATATAGGGCCTCAGGCGTTCGAGGATCACACCACCCCCGCCGCCCTTGCCGAGCACCTCCAGCAAGGCCGCGTCGTCGATGCCGGCACGACGCGACGCCGCCGTGGCCTCGGCGAGTACCGCCGAGAAGCCCAGGGAGACGTAGTTGTGCAGCAACTTCAGGGTATGCCCGGCCCCGACGCCTCCGGCATGGGCGATGTTCTCAGCGAAGCCTTCGAGCAGGGGCTTCACCTCGGCGAGCAGGTCAGCCGGTGCGCCGACGATCAGGTTGAGGCGCCCTTCCTCGGCCTCCTTCGGCGTGCGGGTCATGGCCGCATCCATGAAGCGCCCACCCGCCTCGACAACACGTTGCGCGACTCGCTCGGTGGAACTGGGCAGGGCCGTGGAACAGTCGATCACGAGGCTACCCGGGGCCAGCCCCTCCAGGACACCCCCCGGCTGGAAGAGTACCGCCTCCACCTGGGGAGAGCCGGTCACACAGAGCAGTATCACCTCGGCATCCTCGGCGACCTCGCGCCCCGACACCTTCGCCACCGCCCCGGCGGCCAGCAGGTCATCCACCGGCTGATTGCCGGGATGGTCCAGGAAACACAGCCGGTGGCCGGCCTGCAGAATATTGCGGGCAATACCGTGGCCCATCAGGCCCACGCCTACCATGCCGACACGAAAAGTATGACTCATCAGCTTGCTCCAGAAAGGGTTCGATAATCTCGGTCTCAGCCGTGGCGGATGGCGACCGTCTTGATTCGGGTATAGCTTCTCAGGCCCTCGAAGCCCTTCTCGCGGCCATGGCCGGAGCGACCGACGCCTCCGAACGGCAGCTCGATCCCGCCGGCGGCGCCGTAGTTGTTGACGAAGACCTGGCCACTGCGGATGCCCTTGGCGAGGCGCAGCTGCCGTCCGCCGTCACGCGTCCAGATGCCTGCACATAGCCCGAAGTCGGTGGCATTGGCCAGGGCCAGCGCCTCGGCCTCATCGTCGAAGACCTGCACCGCCAGTACCGGCCCGAACAACTCCTCGCGCAGCACCTCGTGGCCAGCGGGAATCTCGCTCAGGATACTGGGTACCACGAAGTGTCCGCCTTGCGGTACACCATCGGCCAGCCGACCCTGTGCCAGCGTCTGGATACCATCGGCCCGAGCCGCCTCCAGTCGCGCCTCGAGCTTGGCCTTCTGGCGTGCATTGATCAGCGGGCCGCAGTCGGCGTCCGCCTCGCCGGCATCACAGCGCAGCGCTGCGAAGCGCTCGACCAGCCGGCCCAGCAGCCTATCGGCAGCCTCCCGCTGGACCAGCAGGCGGCTGCCCGCCGAGCAGGTCTGGCCGGCATTCTGGATGATGCCGCGAACCACCGCCTCGCTGGCCGTCTCCATGTCCGCATCGGCGAAGACGACCTGAGGCGACTTGCCACCCAGTTCCATGGTGATGGGCACATGATGGACGGCGGCGGCCTGTGCGACCAGGGTGCCCGTCTCGGGCGAGCCGGTGAAGGAAAGGTGATCGATATGTGGGTGCGCCGCCAGGGCGGCACCCGCCTCCCGACCCAGACCGGGCACGACGTTCAGGACTCCCTCGGGTAGGCCATTCTCCACAGCCAACTCGGCCAGGCGCAGCACGCTCAGGCAGGCGTCCTCCGCCGGCTTGAGTACCAGGGTGTTGCCGGCCGCCAGGGCCGCAGCGACACAGCGGCCGAAGATCTGGGCGGGGTAGTTCCAGGGAATGATCTGAGCGCAGACCCCGAAGGGTTCGCGCAGGGTCATCACCGAGAAGTCATTCTCGAAGGGGATCGTCTCGCCGTGCAGCTTGTCGGCCGCACCGCCATAGAAGCGGAAATAGCGTGCACAGGAGGCGATGTCGCCACGTGCCTGGGTCATCGGCTTGCCGGTATCCACGCACTCCAGGGCCGACAACCGCTCATGGTCGGCCTCGATGGCCGCGGCGAAGCCCAGAAGCCACTCGCTGCGACGACGCGCCGTCCATCGCGACCAGTCGCCCAGGCGGCCGGAAAAGGCCCGTCGTGCCGCCTCGACGGCCTGGTCGATCTCTTCCGCCTGGCAGCGGGCGATCCGCGAGATCGTCTCGCCGTGGGACGGCGCCTCCACGTCCAGGGTCGCGCGGGTGGCGATCCAGGCCCCGCCAATCAGGGCCTGGTGGGAGGGCATCTCGGGTAAGGACTGCACGTCTCGGACTCCTTGTGGTTGTTGTCAGCGCCACCCCGACAGGATCCGGGTAGCGGCGAACGTCGATTCAATACAGCAGGTCGACCAGCCCCAGGGATATCCAGGGCATATAGGTGATCGCCATGAGGCAGACCAGCACCACCAGCACGAAAGGCACCAGCCAGGGCAGCATCTCGTCGATGGAGATCTTGGCCACCGCACAGGACGCGAAGAGGTTCACGCCCAGTGGCGGGGTGATCATGCCAAGCGCCAGGTTGACCACCATGATCAGCCCGAAATGCACCGGCTGGATGCCGAACTGGATGGCGATCGGCGTCAGGATAGGTGCCAGCACCAGGATCGCCGCCGAGGTCTCAATGAACATCCCCACCACCAGCAGCAACCCATTAACGGCCAGAAGGAAGGCCCAGGGGCTATCGAATACCTGGTTCACCCAGGCGGCGATCTCGCCCGGCAGTCCCGAACGGCTGATCAGGAAGCTGAACAACGCCGCCGCGGCGATGATCAGCATCACCGCCGCCGTGGAGATCACGCTCTGGCGAAAGATCGGCCATAGATCGGCGAGGCTCAGCTCCCGATAGAGCAGCCCACCCACGGCCAGGGCATAGAAGACCGCCACCGCCGAGGCCTCGGTGGGCGTGAAGATGCCGCCGTAGATGCCCCCGATCACCACCACCGGCATCAGGATCGCCGCCCAGGCACGCTTGAAGGCCACGGTAAAGTGGCTGCGATCCTCGCGATCCTGCAGGCCATAGCCGCGCAGCTTGCAGAAGACATAGAGAAACAGCAGCAAGGCGCTACCGATCAGCACCCCGGGGCCGATGCCGGCGATGAACAGCTGGCCGATGGAGGTGTCGGTGCTGACGCCATAGAGGATCAACGGAATGGACGGCGGAATCAGCACGCCAAGCTCGGCCGAGGACGCCTGGATAGAGGCCGCCAGCGGCGTGGGATAGCCATGGCGCACCATGGCCGGGATCAGGATGGCGCCGATGGCGAAGGTCGTGGCCACACTGGAACCCGATACCGCGGCAAACATCATGCAGGTCAGCACGCAGGTCATCGCCAGGCCGCCCTGGACGCCGCCGACGATAGACTTGGCCAGGTCGACCAGGCGGCTGGATATCCCCCCCGAGGCCATCAGGTTACCGGCCAGGATGAAGAAGGGAATGGCCATCAAGGGGAAATGGTCGATGCCCACGAAGACCTGCTGCGGGACCATCAGCAGAGGCAGCCGCGAGAAGAATTCGATACCGATGATCGAGGCCAGGATGATCGAGATGGCAATGGGAACGCCAAACGCAAAGAGGATGATCAGCGACAGGCCGATGACGAGGTTCATGGACGATCACCTCCATTGACTGTGCCTTGGCCGGCCTCCCCCGCGGCCAGGGTGGAGTGCGCCTTCTGAACCACATCGGCCTCCACCTCGGGGGCCAGATTGCTGTTCTCGGGGCCCAGTTTCTCCAGCCCCAGGCTCTGGGAAATCAATCGGGCGATCACCGCTACCATGGCGAAGGCACTCCCGGTGGGAATCGCGGCATAGGACCAGGCGATGGACATTCCCAGACCCGAGAGCATCTGGCTGCGCACCCGTAGCGTCATCTGGATGCCGTACACCATCAAGACACCCAGGACTAGCAGGCAGCAGGCGCCGATGGCCATCTCGAGCGCCAGCAGGGTTCGCCGCGGCACCAGCTTGTAGACCAGTTCCACTGCCATCATGTAGCCACCACGGAAGGTGGCAGCCGCCCCCATGAACACGCACCAGATCATGGTGGAACGCGAGATCACTTCCGACCAGGTCGAGGGGGCATTGAAGATGAAGCGCGTCAGGACCTGATAGAAACCCAGCGAGACGGAGACGATCAGCATCGCCACCGCGATCACCAGCGCCAGCCGGGTCAGCAGGCTTTCCAGGCGAAGAAACCAGGACAGCATGGGGATCACCTTGTGGGAAAAGACCTCCGGCGATCACGCCGGAGGTCGGGGGGAGATCAGCAGTCGCTGGCGCGGATACGGTCCAGCATCTCGCTGCCGTACTCATCGGTGTAGATCTCGTAGGCGGGTTCGACGGCCGCCTGGAAGGGCGCCGTGTCGATGTCGGTGTTGACGGTCATGCCCTTCTCGCGCAGCAGGGCGACGCCTTCTTCTTCGAGACGCGTCACCTCGGCCCGGGTGGCCTCGGCGGCGGCCTGGGCGGCCTGTTCGAACCAGTCGCGTTCCTCGTCACTCAGGCCGTCGAGCAGGATCGGCGAGCCCAGGATGGCGGCGGGCGAATAGACGTGCCCGGTCAGCGAGAGGTAGTCCTGTACCTCCCAGAAGTTGGTGGCCACGATCACCGTGATGGGGTTCTCCTGGCCATCCACGGTGCCCTGCTGCAGGGCGGTGAACAGCTCGGGGAAGGCCATCGGGGTCGGGTTGGCACCCAACTGGCGGAAGGCTTCCTGGTGCACGCGGTTCTCCATGGTGCGCACCTTCAGACCCTCGGCATCCTCGGGTGAATTGACCTCGCGAAGGCTGTTGGTCAGGTGACGGAAGCCGTTCTCCGACCAGGCCAGGCCCACGAGGTCATGCTCCCCCATCTTCTCGAGCAGCTCGTCGCCCAGATCACTGTCGAGCACGCAGCGTGCCTGGTCATAGTCCTCGAACAGGAAGGGCAGGTCGAGCACATAGGTCTCGGGGACGAAGTTGCCCAGCGGCCCGGTGGAGGTGATGACGATATCCACGGTACCGATCTGCAGGCCTTCGATCATGGCCCGCTCGCCACCCAGGGAGCCGGCGGCATGTTCGTTGACGGTGAACTCGCCATCACTGAGGTTCTCCAGGGTCTCCTTGAAGGCCTGGGCACCCACGCCATAGTGGGAGCCGGTGGACAGGGTGTGTCCCAGGTTCACCTCGGTGGCGGCCTGGACCTGGAGGCTCAGCGCCGTGGCGGCGAGACCACCGATGGCGACGGCGAGCGTGCGGCGTGCGAAATGCTTGGTCATCATGATTCCTCTTTGTTGTTGTCGGGACGACGACAGCCTCGGCATTCTCGTCCCGCATCCAGATCGGCACCCTGACGGATGCCGGTTTCACGAGCGCTCATGGATGAACGCCTCGATGATCTCCCGGAAGCTCCGGTCGCCCTCGAACCCCAGTCGCCGGGCCTTGGCGGTATCGAAACGCGCCGGCCAGTTGGAGACGATGGCGGTGGTGGCCTCGTCCGGTTCGTGGCGCACCCTGGACACGGCCTCGTCACCGGCCACCTCGCCCAGGGTCTCGAGCATCTCGCCCACGGTGACCGTGATGCCCGGCAGCATGAAGGCTCGGAAGGGTACCCAGTCTGCCCGCGGCACCTCGGCCCCATGAATCAGCGCCTCGATCACCCGGCCCGGCGACATCACGAACAGCGCAAGATCGGTCGGCACGGGACAGATCGCCTCCTCGCCGTTCAAGGGCTCGCGCAGGATGCTCGAAGCGAAGCTCGAGGCCGCCGCATTGGGGCGACCCGGGCGGATGGTGATGGTCGGCAGGCGCAGGACACGGCCATCGACGAGGCCGCGACGGCTGTAGTCATTGATCAACAGCTCGCACATGGCCTTCTGGGTACCGTAGGAATTCTGCGGCTGCATGGCGGTCATGTCGTCGAGAATATCGGGCAGGTCGCCACCATAGGCGGCCACCGAACTGGCCATGATCAGGCGCGTCTCGGCGAGCGCATGGTGACGGCAGCCCTCCAGCAGCGCCCGGGTGGCATCGAAGTTGACCCGCATCCCCAGGTCCAGGTCGCCCTCGGCGGCGGAACTCACCACGGCCGCCAGGTGATAGATCACCGACGGCCTCTCGGCCAGGACGGAATCCAGGGCCTGGGGCGCGGTGATGTCCATGGCCAGGGGGATGATCTCCACATCGGCAGAGACCGGATCTGAAGAGACCGGCACACTCGGCTCGACCCGGTCGATCAGGGTCAGGCGGCGTATCGCCTGGCCATCGAGTTCGCCTCGCTCGAGCAGGCGAGCGAGAAGGCGTTGTCCGAGAAAACCGGCGCCGCCGGTAATGACGATATGCATGCTGATCCTGTTTCCTGTTGTCGTTGTTTCTGCGTAGAGAGGCGCTTTCGGGTGTCAGGGATTCAACCCATGCTCGCGTCCCCAGCCCAGCCCCTCGCGGGTACCCGCGGCCGGTCGATATTCACAGCCAATCCAGCCGGCGTAGCCGAGGGACTCGAGACGGTCGAAGATGGCCGGGTAATGCACCTCGCCGATATCCGGCTCGTGGCGCTGGGGTACCCCGGCGATCTGGACATGGCCGATCCGGTCGAATTGGCGTTCCAGGTGTCGAATCAGGTCGCCGTCCATGATCTGGCAGTGATAGAGGTCGAACTGCAGCTTGAGGTTGTCGGCGCCCACCGCTTCCAGCACCGCCATGGCCTGGGCCTGTCGGGACAGGAAGAACCCCGGCATGTCGCGGGTATTGATCGGCTCGATCAGCAGCTCACGACCCGCCCTGGCCGCTTCCCCGGCGGCGAAGCGCAGGTTTTCGATATAGGTCGAATGGTGGGCCGCTCGGGTCGCCTCGTCGGCATCCGGGGGGAGCAGGCCCGCCATGGCATGCACCCTGGGACAGGCCAGGACCTCGGCATAGCGCAACGCCTCGACCACCGAGTCGCGGAACTCTGCCTCGCGTCCGGGCAGGCTGGCCAGGCCCCGCTCACCCGCCTCCCAGTCACCGGGAGGCAGGTTGAACAACACCTGCTCGAGGCCGGCCTCATCCAGGGCGGCCTTGATGTCCTCGGGGGAATGGGCATAGGGAAACAGATACTCCACCCCACGAAAGCCCGCCTCGGCGGCAGCGGCGAAGCGGTCCAGGAAGTCGTGCTCCTGGAACAGCATGCTGAGGTTGGCGGCCAGTCGAATCATGGTCGGGTCCTTGTGGAATCGGATCAGTCGCGGGGGAAGCGCGCCTCGAGCTCGGCGACCTGTTCGGGTGTCAGGCCACGCGGGTTGCGGCCGTGAAGCAGCAGGAAGAGTCGTGCGGTCTCCTCGAGTTCCTCGGTGGCATAGACCGCCGCCTCCAGCGACTTGCCGGCCACCACAGGCCCATGGTTGGCCAGCAGCACGGCACTGTGGCGACCCGCCAGGCCACGCACGGCATCACCCAGCTGAGGGTCCCCGGGAATGTGGTAGGGCACCAGCGGTAACTTGCCCACTCGCATCACATAATAGGCGGTGAGGGGCGGAATGCAGTCCTCCGGGTCGATCTCGGGCAGGCAGGATACCGCGACGGAATGAGTCGAATGCAGGTGCACGATGGCCCCGGACTGGGGGCGTTCATCGTACATGGCCATGTGCAGGACACTCTCCTTGGTCGGGGTGTCGCCGTCGAGCAGCCGACCCTGGCGGTCCATCCGCGAGATCCGCGCCGGATCGAGCCGTCCCAGGCAGGCATTGGTGGGCGTCATCAACCAGCCGCCATCCTCGAGTCGCACGCTGATGTTCCCGCTGGAGCCCATGGTCAGGCCGCGATCGAACAGTGACTTACCCAGGGTGCTGATCTGCTCGCGCAGGGCGTTCTCGTCATGCAGGCTCATGGTCGTCTCTCCCCTCGGTGGACAGCACCTCGAAGGCCTGGGTGAAGAAGGCCTCGCCCCCGAAATTGCCGGACTTCAGCGCCAGCGACAGGGGTGTCTCCCGGCCCGGCAGGGGCGCCTGGGTCCAGGGCACGCCGGGGTCGATCTGCTCGCCGATGCGCAACTGGCGGATGCCCAGGGCCGAGACCACCGCCCCCGAGCTCTCTCCGCCGGCGACGATCAGCCGTCCCACGCCCTCGGCCACCAGGGTCGAGGCCAGGATGCCCAGTGCCTCTTCCACCAGGCGACCGGCCCTCTCGGTCCCCAGGGCCTGCTGCGCCGCCTTGACCCGCTGGGGCTCGGCGGAGGCAGTGACCAGTACAGGGCCACCGTCGGCCAGCTTTTCGCGAGCGAAGGCCAGGGCCGATGCCAGGTGGTCGCCGCCTTCCGCCAAAGCCTGGGGGTCCAGGGCGAAGCCCCGGGGGTGTTCGAGAGAGTTGCTTTCGAGAAAGTGGTCCACCTGGGCCAGTGTCGCCCGTGAGCAGCTTCCCGACAGCACCAGGGCAGCACCCGAGGCCGGCGCCAGACGGCCCGGCTCGGCCACCTCTCCCAGCCAGCCGAGGCGTCGGTATTGCGCCGGCAGGACCTGACCCAGACCGGATCCCCCGGTCACCAGCGCCGTCTCCGCCACGGCCACGGCCAGCACCTCGAGATCGCCCTCGTCGAGGGTGTCGCAGATCACATGGCGAATCCCCTGGGCCTTCAGGGCACCCAGGTGTGCCTTGGTGGCCGCCCCGCCCCGAGCGAGAATCGGCCGGGGCGCCAGGCCGACTGGGTAAGGCGTCTGGCGGGACAGCACCCGCACCAGGTCGGCATCGTCCATGGGGTTGAGCGGGTGATGCTCCATGCCGCTGTCGTTGAGCAGGCGATCACCGACGAACAGGTGGCCCTGGTAGACGGTGCGTCCATTCACCGGGAAGGCCGGCACCATCACCGTCTGGGTCGCTCCCAGTCGCTCCAGCAGGGCGTCGCTGACGGGGCCGATATTGCCCCGGTCGGTGGAATCGAAAGTGGAGCAGTACTTGAAGAAGAATTGGCGCGCGCCCTGGGCCTTCAACCAGTCCAGCGCGGCCAGGGAGTCGGTGACGGCCTCGTCCACCGGGCAGGAACGGGACTTTAGGGCGACCACCACGGCATCGACGCCCTTCAGGGCCTCGGCCTGCTCCGGCGTCAGGGCGGCATCCGGCACGCCGATCATCTGGATACAGCGCATGCCACCCCGCACCAGGTTGTTGGCCAGATCGGTGGCGCCGGTGAAATCATCGGCGATGGCGCCCAGCACGAGGCTCATGGTCAGGCCTCCCCGTCGTCGTTGGCCGCCTCGGGCAAGGCAATGCCCGAGAGGCGCTGGTAGACCTTGATCACCGCCGCATCATCCTCGCGGCCGAAGCCGGCGCCCTTGGCCGCGGTGAACTGCTGGAGGGCGCTTGCGGCCACCGGTGTCGGCAAGGCGAGTTCACGACCGGTCTCGTGGACGATATTGAGGTCCTTGACGAAGATGTCCACCGCGGAGAGTGGCGTGTAATCCCCCTTGAGGATGTGGGGAATCCGGTTCTCGAACATCCAGGAGTTGCCGGCGGAATGGGTGATGACGTCAAAGACGGTGTCCGGATCGAGACCCATGCGAATCCCCAGCGCCATGGCCTCGGCGGCCGAGGCGATATGCACCCCGGCCAGCAGCTGGTTGACCAGTTTCATGCTGGAACCCACGCCCGGTTCATCCCCGAGGCGATAGACCGTGGCGGCCATGGCATCCAGCACCGGCGCCGCCTTGGCGAAAGCCGCCTCGGCCCCCGAGGCCATCACCGACAGCTGGCCATCCCGCGCCTTGGCCGCCCCGCCGCTGATCGGCGCATCCAGCATCTGTAGCCCTTCCGCCTCGAGACGCTCGGCCAGGCGCCGGGCGAAGCTTGGCGCCACGGTCGCGCACTGCATGACCAGCCCACCCTGCGCCATGCGCCCCACCAGGCCCTGCTCGCCGAACAGTACGGCATCGACCTGGTCGGCATTGACCACCACCAGCAGCACGATATCGCAGTGCTCGGCCAGCGCCGCGGGAGAGCCGACGCTGTGCCCGCCGCGTGATTCGAATGCCCGGCATGCCTTCGGCGTGATATCGCATCCCGTCACGTCCAGGCCGCTCTCGAGCAGGAAGGTCGCCGTCCCCAGGCCCATGGCCCCGAGGCCGATCACGCCCACCCGTTGCGGTGTTGTGGTCTTGTCGCTCACCTGGCGTTCTCCCGACGATTCTGTATGCTTTGCTGATAGCGCTATCATGATAACGCTACCATGTTGTAACCGATCGGGTTCTCGACGGCAAGACAGAGGATGGGGAGGACGACCATTGTCTAAGCATCGCGATGCGCCGCGACAGCGCCGAGGGTCGGCGCAACCCACCCTCCAGCGGGTCGCCGAGGCGGCGGGCGTCTCTCCCATCACGGTGTCACGGGCCCTCAACAACCCCGAACAGGTCAAGGAAGAGACCCGCAACAGGGTCCTGGATGCCGTGGAGCGTCTGGGTTATGTGCCGAACCTGGTCGCCGGCAGCCTGGCGTCGTCACGCTCCCGCTTCATCGCGGTCATCGTGCCGTCCCTGGCCAATGCCGTCTTCATCGAGGTCATCAAGAGCCTCCAGGACACCTTCGAGCAACAGGGCTACCAGATCCTGCTCGGCAATACCGACTACGACACCGACAGGGAATATCAGCTCGTGCGCACCTTCCTGGGCTGGTCCTGCTCGGCCCTGGTCACCGCCGGGCTGCGGCACAACGAGGCCTGTCGCCACCTGCTGGCCAACTGCGAGAAGCCGGTCATGGAGGTCATGGAACTGGGCGATGCCGTGGATCTGAACGTCGGCCTGGACCACCGCGAGGCCGGGCGCTGCATGGCCCGACACCTGCTCGAGCGTGGGTATCGATCGATCGTCTATGTGGGGGCCTGCCTGGACAGGGACTATCGTGCCGGCCTTCGATACTCGGGACACCGTGAGGTCCTCGAGCCGGCCGGACGGGACACCCCGTTGGTCGAACTGCCGACCTTCGGTGGCCTGGAAGCCGGTGCCGGCGCCCTGGAACGGGCACTCGCTGAGTATCCCGGCACCGACGCCATCCATTTCGCCAATGATGACCTCGCCACCGGCGCCCTGCTCCATGCCCATCGCCTGGGCAAGCGAGTGCCGGAGGATATCGCCATCGCCGGCTTCAATGGCCTGCCCCTGGGGCAGCATGTCACGCCACGCCTGACCACCATCCTGTCCCCCCGGGAGACCATGGGTCGCCTCGCGGCGGAACAGGTCCTGAGGCGCCTGGAGGGCAAGGGCGTCACCCGACGCCGTCAGGATGTGGGCTTCACCCTCGTGGCGGGGGAAAGCAGCTGAGGATAACCTGACGAGTCTCGCTTGACGGGCATCCGAGCCCTGGCCAGAGGCCGAGGGCAACACGACGGCACGAGAGGAGAAATCGACTTGGATCTTATCTGGTGGTTGGCCTACCTGGCCCTGGGCGGCTTCGTCGGCCTGATGGCCGGCCTGCTGGGCATCGGCGGGGGTGGCATCATGGTGCCGGTTCTGACCTCACTGTTCATCATTCAGGGCATGCCCTTCGAGCACATCGCCCACCTGGCGCTCGGCACCTCCATGGCCGCGATCATCCCCTCCTCGCTGTCCAGCCTGATGTCACACCACCGACACGGTGCCGTTCGCTGGCAAATCGTGCGCTACATCACCCCGGGGATCCTGATCGGCACCTTCCTGGCGACCTTCATCGCCGCGCTGATACCGACTCGTGGCCTGGCCCTCTTCTTCGCCGCCTTCATGGTCGTGCTGTCGCTGCAGATGCTGGTCAACCTCAAGCCCAAGCCCAGCCGGGGGCTTCCCGGGCCACTGGGCGTCAGCGGTGTCGGCCTGGGCATCGGCGGCATCTCGGCGCTGGTGGCCATCGGCGGCGGTGCCTTGACCGTTCCCTTCCTCACCTGGTGCAACGTCAAGGTACAGCACGCCATCGGCACCTCCGCCGCCGTGGGCCTGCCGATCGCCGTGGCCGGCGGCCTGGGCTATCTGTTCAATGGTTGGGGCACCACCGGACTGCCCGACGGCGCCTGGGGCTTCGTCTACCTGCCGGCCCTCTTGCTGATGGCGCCATTGAGCATCTTGACCGCCCCGGTCGGCGCACGCCTGGCACACCGCCTCCCCGTCGCCACCCTCAAGCGGATCTTCGCCGTCATGCTGATGGGCCTGGCCATCCAGATGGCCTATACGGTAGTCACGGCCTAGCCGTCGTGTCATGGCAGTCCTGGCTGAAGAGACGCGGACTTGCCGTTTGCATTCGCACGGCTGACACTCATCACACCCCATGAACCTATGCAAGAGTGTACGAATGAGCGAACAGAACTTCCCCTGGACCCGACCCATGCCGGCACCGCAATTCACGCTGATGCGTGACATCCTGGCCGCCCCCAGCCCGATAGGGCTGGAAGCCGCGATGACCTATGGCGTGCTCAAGCCCTATTTCGAGACCTTCGCCCCCGAGGGATGGCATCTGCACCAGTTCAAGGGCACCGCAGGCGTGGTGCTGGATACCCACCCGGACCGCGACGACCTCTTCAAGGTGATGATCATCGGCCATGCCGACAAGATCCGCATGCAGGTCCGCAGCATCGGCGACGATGGCAAGATCTGGATCAACACCGACTCCTTCCTCCCCACCGTGCTGATCGGCCACGAGGTCAAGTTGTTCAGCGAGGATCCCGAGAAGCCGGGCAGCTACCGGGTGATCGAGGGCGGTACCGTGGAGGCCCTGGGCGCCATCCATTTCTCCGATCAGGCGGTCCGCGCCGGCGACAAGGGCATCAAGAAGGAGCAGATCTACCTGGATCTGCAAATCCACGGCGAGAACAAGAAACAGCAGGTGCTGAACCTGGGCGTGCGTCCGGGGGATTCCATCATCCTGGATCGCCCCATCCGCCAGGGCTTCAGCCCCGATACTTTCATGGGTGCCTACCTGGACAACGGCCTGGGTTGCTTTGTCACCGCCGAGGTAGCACGCCTGATCGCCGAGGCCGGGGGTACGCAGAAGGTGCGCGTGCTCTTCGCCATCGCCACCTACGAGGAAATCGGCCGTTTCGGCAGCCGGGTGATGGCCGGCGAGCTCAAGCCCGACGCCCTGATCGGCGTGGACGTCAACCACGACTATGTCGCGGCGCCGGGGATCGGCGACAAGCGCATGCAGCCACTGGAGATGGGCAAGGGCTTCACCATGGCGGTGGGTTCCATCGCCAGCGAGCAACTCAATCGCATCATCGAGAGTACGGCCAAGGAGCACGCCATTCCCATGCAGCGTGACATGGTCGGGGTGGATACCGGTACCGACGGCATGGCCGGCGTGCTGGCCGCCGTGGACTGTGCCGCTACCTCCATCGGCTTCCCGATCCGCAACATGCACACCATTTCCGAAACCGGCAATACCCGGGATGTCGTGGCGGCCATCCATGCCCTCACCTACACATTGCAGGCCGTGGATGCCCTGCCCGACCCTCATCGGGAGTTCCTGGACAATCACCCTCGCCTGGACGAGGCCGGCAGCCTGGCGCACCAGGGCTCGGCCAAGCCCGACGGGGAAAAGGACAAGACCCCGGCATAATCCACGACTCCTGGAGACTCAGAGGGTGTATACAAATGTTACGAGCGACGGCCAGGCAAGGCGAAATCAACCGAAAAAGCGGAGTTTACGAATTTGTAAATGAGCATTTTGAAGCTGATTTCAACGCCGCATGGCCTAGCGCAGTAGTTTGTAAACACCCTCTCAGGCCTCGAAGGTCATCTCCGGGACCTGATCGGGCACCACCAGCTTGCCGGCGGTCAGTGTCTTGATTTCCTCCACGGAGACCCCGGGGGCGCGTTCCTTGAGGTGGAAGGCGCCGTCCTTGATCTCCAGGTAGGCCAGGTCGGTGAGCACCCGGTTGATGCAGCCGGCGCCGGTCAGCGGCAGGTTGCAGCGCTCCAGCAGCTTGGATTCGCCGTGCTTGGAGGCGTGGGTCATGATGCAGATGATGTTCTCGGCACCGGCCACCAGGTCCATGGCGCCGCCCATGCCCTTGATCAGCTTGCCGGGCACCATCCAGGAGGCGATGTTGCCGTTCTGGTCGACCTCGAAGGCACCGAGTACCGTCAGGTCGACGTGGCCGCCGCGGATCATCGCGAAGGATTCCGCGGAGCTGAAGATCGCCGCCCCGGGCCGGGCGGTGACGGTCTGCTTGCCGGCGTTGATCATATCGGGGTCGAGCTCTTCCTCGGTGGGAAAGCGTCCCATGCCCAGCAGGCCGTTCTCGGACTGCAGCATGACGTCGATGCCGTCGGGGATGTAGTTGGCGACCAGGGTGGGGATGCCGATCCCCAGGTTGACGTAGAAGCCGTCCTCGAGTTCGCGCGCCACGCGCATTGCCATCTGTTCGCGGGTGAGTGCCATGGTGTTGCCTCTTGTGATCGGTAGGAACGCGCCGAGGGGGCGATGACCGCCCTCGCGGTGGTGACTGTCGGCGGTGTGGCCGCGGCTATCAGCCCTGGTGCACGGTGCGCTTCTCGATGCGCTTCTCGAAGGTGCCCTGAATGAGGCGGTCGACATAGATGCCGGGGGTGTGGATCTGGTCGGGCTTGAGCTCGCCGGGTTCGACGATTTCCTCGACCTCGACCACGGTGATCCTGCCGGCGGTGGCCGCCATGGGGTTGAAGTTCTGGGCGGTATCGCGGTAGACGACGTTGCCGTAGCGGTCGGCCTTCCAGCCCTTGACGATGGCGAAGTCGCCGACCACGGATTCCTCGAGGATGTAGTGGCGGCCGTTGAACTCGCGGACCTCCTTGCCCTCGCCAATCGGCGTGCCGTAGCCGGTGGCGGTATAGAAGGCGGGGATGCCGGCGCCGCCGGCGCGCATCTTCTCGGCCAGGGTGCCCTGGGGGGTGAGGATGACCTCGATCTCCTCGTCGAGCATCTGGCGCTCGAAGAGGGCGTTCTCGCCGACATAGGAGGCATAGAAGCGGCTAATCTGCTTGTCCTCCAGCAGCAGGCCCAGGCCGAAGCCGTCGACCCCGCAGTTGTTGGAGTACACCGTCAGGTCCTTGACGCCGCGGCGCTTGATCTCGGCGATCAGGTTCTCGGGGATGCCGCAGAGCCCGAAGCCACCGGCGATCACGGTCATGCCGCTGTCGATGCCTTCCATTGCCTCTTCGTAGGAGGTCACGCGCTTGTCGAATCCGGCCATAGGAGGCGCCTCATGTTGGGTTGGATTGATTGGGTAAGAGGGGTGAGTGAGTTCAGTGCAGCTTCATGCGTGGCTTGAGGAAGAAATTGAGCCCGTCGACGATCACCATCAGGACCGTCTTGAGCGTGCCGTGGATGGCCCGTTGGTGCATGCGATACAGCGACGCATAGAAGAACTTCGCCAGGTGGCCCTCGAGGAAGAGGCTGCGTGCAGAGGCCCCGCGCATCAGGCTGCCGACGGCATCGAAATGGGCAAGCGAGATCAGCGAACCGCGATCCCGATAGACGAAGGGCTTCAGCGGCCTGTCGTCCAGCCGGGCACGCAGGTTGCGGGAGAGAAGCAGGGCCTGCTGGTGCGCGGCCTGGGCCCGGGGCGGCACCGTGGAGCCGTCCTCCTGGGGACAGCTGGCACAGTCACCGAGGACGAAGATATTCGGATCATCGAGGCTCTGCAGGGTGGAGAACACCTTGATGCGATGATTGGACTCGGTGGACAACCCCAGGGTCGACAGGAATTCCGGCGCCTTGATGCCGGCGGCCCAGACACAGAGGTCGGTCTCGATGCGTGTCCCGTCCTGGGTGACGATCACGCCCTCCTCGACGCCGGTGACCCGGGTGCCGACATGCAATTCGACGCCCAGTCGGGTCAGCTCGGTGGCCACCGCCTTGCGGATGCGTTCGGGCAGCACCGGCAGGATATCCGTGGCGGCCTCGACCAGATGAACCTCCAGCTGGCTGCTGTCCAGGGAGGTGAAGCCATAGCTGTTGAGGATTCGCGAGGCATCATAGAGCTCGGCGGCCAACTCCACGCCGGTGGCACCGGCACCGACGATGCCGACCGTCAATCGGGAGAGGCGTTGCTGCTGGGGGTCGCTGTAACGCAGGAAGGTGTTGAGCATGTCTTGCCGAAAGGCCTCCGCCTGCGCGGGACTGTCGAGGAAGTGACAGTGCTCGGCCACGCCCGGCGTCCCGAAGTCATTGCTGACACTGCCCAGTGACAGCACCAGGACATCATAGTCCAGGGTACGCGAGGGCAGGACTTCCACGCCCTGCTCATCGAGGACGGGGGCCAGGCTCAGCTGGCGTTTTTCGCGATCCAGCCCGGACAGGGTCCCACGCTGGAACCGGTAGCCGTTGACACCGGCATGGCCCTGGTAGGACACCTCATCGAGGCCGGAATCGAGGGCACCCGTCGCCACCTCATGCAGGAGGGGTTTCCAGATGTGCGTGGGATTGCGATCGACCAGCACGATCTCTGCCTTGCCGCGCCGCCCCAACTTCCGGCCCAGGCGACTGACCAGCTCCAGCCCGCCGGCGCCGCCGCCGACCACCACGATCCTTGCCATGCCCATGCAACGCTCCTCGAGTGTGTGTCATGACCTCAACTGTCCCGGCGAAGTCCGAGAATATCGCGGGCCTGCTGCCAGGTGGCGACCGGGCGGTCATATTTCTCGCACAGCGCCACGGTGCGCTCGACCAGGGCGGCATTGGAAGGCGCCAGGGTATCGCGGTCGAGCCGCATGTTGTCTTCGAGGCCGGTCCGGGTGTGGCCGCCGGCGGCGATGGACCATTCGTTCAAGACGATCTGGTTGGGTCCGATCCCGGCGCCACACCACTGGGCATCCGGCGCCAGGCGCTCGAGTGTTTCCACATAGAAGTCGAAGGTCGGCTTGTCGACCGGCATGGCGTTCTTGACACCAATGACGAACTGGACGTAGAGAGGCGCCTCGAGCTTGCCCTGTTTCGACAGGGACACCGCCTGGTGGATATGCGAGAGATCGAAGGCCTCGATTTCCGGCTTGATGCCGTAGGTCAGCATTTCCTCGGCGAGCCACTCCACCAGGTCCGGTGGATTCTCGTAGACCCGGGTCGGAAAGTTGTTGGAGCCTACCGAGAGACTGGCCATGTCGGGCTTCAACGGCAGCATGCCGCCGCGATCCTTGCCGGCACCCGATCGCCCCCCGGTGGAGAGCTGGATGATCATACCGGGGCAGTGCTTCTTTAGCCCCTCCATCAGTCTGGCGAATCGCTCGGGATCAGAGGTCGGCGTCTGGTCATCGTTGCGCACATGGCAGTGGGCGATGCTGGCGCCGGCCTCGAAGGCGGCCTGGGTGCTCTCGATCTGCTCCTCGATGGTCGTCGGCAACGCCGGATTGTTCTCCTTGCGCGGCACACCGCCGGTGATGGCAACGCAGATGATGCAGGGGTTGGACATGACACTCTCCTTTGATAGCAGAGGCATTTCAGTTGCTACCGGTGGCATTTGTTCGATTGTCGAACTTTGGTTCTTTATACGAACAATAGGGGTCGCTCCCCCCACCTGTCAATGCAAGCGCCTACTTTACTCGACTAAAGTTTTAACAAACGACCCATCCTTGAAACAACGGCTCAGCTGACATGGGTGCGGATCTGACGCGCCTTGCCCTGCAATAGGGGAAGGTAGTCGCGCATCAGGGTATCGAGATCGACCCGCGCAGCATTGGTACTGATGTTGATGGCACCCAGCAAGCGGCCGTTGCCATCGAAGGCCGGCACCGCCAGTGAGCGCAGGCCGGAATCCAGTTCCTGATCGGCGATGGCATAACCCTGCCGGCGGACCTCGAGGATGCGTTGCTTCAGTTCGGCCTTGTCGATGATGGTGGCTGGCGTATGACGCTCGAGTTCGACCCGCGCGAGGAAGCCATCGAGTTCGGCATCCGATAGTTGCGCAAGCAGGACACGGCCCATCGAGGTATGCGCCGCCGGCAGTCGGGTGCCGACAGAGAGGGTGATGGCCATGAGCCGGTGACGCGACGAGGAGCGCGCCACATAGATCACGCTATCGCCATCCAGCACCCCCAGCGAAGATGACTCTCCGGACTCACTGGTGATGTCCTCCAGCACCTGCTGGATCACGCCGCGGTAGTCGTTGGCGGAAAGGAAGGCGTAGCCCAGTTGCAGCACCTTGGGAGCCAGCTCGAAATGACGCTGCTGCTTGCGCACATAGCCAAGTGCATGCAGGGTCAGCAGGAAACGTCGGGCCTTCGCGCGGTTCATGCCGGTTCGCGTCGCCACCTCACTCAGGGTCATGCGTGGGTGCGACTCATCGAAGGCGAGAATGACCTCCAGACCACTGGCCAGGGCGGTGACAAAGTCACGATCCTCCGACGTCAGGGCCTCGTCTGCCTGCATTGACGTTTGCATTCTCTGGTTTCCTTCTCGTGAAGCACAAAAACGACTCTGCAATTTAGCATAATGTTCGAATCGCGAACACTTGTGCAGAATGCAGCTAGAGGCGAGCGACTCTCGAGGGCCATCCGTTCGATAGGTCCGACGCGATATCACCAGGCGGGCCTGGTATTGATGGAAGGGGGTAAAGTCGCCGGATGAGCCTGAGGCGGTACCGCCTCAGGCCATGGGCGCGATTCCCAGGATCTGCGAGAGCTGCTGGCGGCGGGGATCCAGCATGTCGGCCAGGGTGTAGCGGTCGAGTACGGCGAGGAACGCCTGAAGGGCTTCGTTGAAGACGGATTTCAGCAGACAGGCCTGGGTGATCCGGCAGTCGCTGTGGTCGCCGAAGCATTCCACCAGCCGCATGTCATGTTCGGTATCACGCACCAGCATGCCGAGATTGATCTCCGCCGGGGGGCGCTGGAGGACCAGGCCGCCGTGCTTGCCACGGACGGCGGTCACATAGCCCTTCTGGCCTAGCTCGTGAACCACTTTCATCAGGTGATTGCGTGAAATATCGAACTGCTCGGCGATTTCCTGGATGGTGGAACGCTGCTCTCCCTTCAGGCCCAGATAGATCAGCACACGCAGGGAATAATCAGTGAAACGGGTCAGATGCATGGTGCGCTCCAGGTGAAGGCCGGTCTGGATTAGCTGCCACTCGCCTGGGGACGACATCGGGCCGCGTCAGGACGAAGCAGGAAACCGTGCAGAATATCAGGACGGTGGCACCTAGCAACCGAAAGTCATCATAGCGTATTTCATTACCCTGTTTCAGGCTCCCACCGAAGCACGCCCTGTGCCTTCTAAAAGATGTATTATTGATACCTGTCATATTTTGCCGTTGCCTACACCGAGACATGAAGCTCCACTACGACCGGGATGGCAGCCGTTCTTGCCACCTGACCGGAAGTGCCCCCCTTTGAGCCTGGAGCAGACCCTTGCCAAGGTGGATGCCGGCGCCGCCGAGAGGTGAGGCTGCCAAATTCAGCGAGAAGCCGGCCCGAGGGCCGGCTGAGTGTCAGGGCTCGAGGTTGGCGTAGTAGGCGGCGATGTCGGCGACATCCTCATCGGAGAGGCCCTTGGCCTGGGGCGTCATGAGTGCTGACATGCCACCCCCGCGTTGGTCATCGCGGTAGGCCTTCATGGCACTCTCCATGTAGGGGGCGGATTGGCCGGCGAGGTTCGGATAGATCGGCGCGGTACCCATGCCTTCGCTGCCGTGGCAGGCAACGCAAGCGGTGATCTTGTCCTTGCCGGCCTCCGGGTCACCGGCGGCATGAGCGTCCATGGCCAGGAAGGCGCCGCCCAGCAAAGCGGCAACGAGCAGTGATTTCATAACAAACCTCCAGAATGAATCTTTAAGTGCTTGAAAAAGCCCAGGTTGGGCAATGGCCGGGCCGGGCGATGCAGGTGATGATGCCAGCCATCGCCCGGGCGAGGCTTGACGTACATCATAGTTCGTTCTGGGTGGCACAGAGGAAGGCCACGTCACCCTCGATCCCCAGACCGCATGGCCGTCGGCCGGGAAGTCGCCGGCAGGTATGCAGGAGCGGGGCCGGTACATCACCGGGGCGGCGGCATCCGGGAGTTCGTGACATCTCTTGCACATCTTGTGCTTGAGTCCTGGCAGGGGTCTATATATGGTACTGGTCCATCGGGATTCATGGCGCTGGCGACGGCTTGACGCATGTCAGTGCAGGCGGTTTAGATGGCCCCTAAGATGAGTGGTTCGGCGGCCCAGCCGCGTCGACGTCATCAGGAGAACCTTCATGACCATGTCCCTACCCTCACTGTCGCTTCCGCGTCTGCCCGTCCCGAGCCGTCTGATCCGCACTCTGGACCCCTGCGTGCCGCTGGCCGCCAAGCGCCGCCTAGTCGAACCGCTGCTCAACCGCACCTTCGCCGAGCCGCTGGAGGAGGGTGAGTTCGATGCCCTGGAGGGGCGCCGAATCAGTCTGTCCGTCGAGGATCTCGGCGTAATGCTGACATTAAGCCTCGAGGGGCAGCGCCTGGTGCTCTGTCATGAGTCCGGCGAGGCCATCATCCGAGGCGGTTGGCGTGAGTTCCTCTGCTTGGCCACCCGGCGCGAGGATCCCGACAGCCTGTTCTTCCAGCGCCGGCTGCTGATCGAGGG
>JAGXGN010000005.1 GCA_024636705.1 Halomonas sp. | reverse complement strand
GGGGCGGTGATGATCGGCATCCTCGGCGTCACCCTGCTGGCGATGCTGTTCGGCCACAACGAGTTTGGTGGTTTCATGTCCATGCCGCCTTCCATTGCCCCGACCCTGATGGCACTGGATCTCTGGGGCGCCCTGGACATCGCCATGCTGAGCGTCATCTTTGCCTTCCTGTTCGTCGACCTCTTCGATACGTCCGGCACCCTGGTGGCTGTGGCACAGCGTGGCAAGCTGCTCGACGAGAATGGCAAGCTGCCGCGCCTGGGGCGTGCCATGATGGCCGACAGTGGCGCCTCGATGGCCGGTGCCGTCCTGGGTACCTCGACGACGACCAGCTACATCGAGTCCACGGCGGGCATCGTTTCCGGTGGGCGAACGGGTCTCACCGCGGTGGTCGTGGCGATTCTCTTTCTGGTCAGCCTCTTCTTCGCGCCCCTGGCAGGGTCGATTCCCGCCTATGCGACCGCCGGTGCCTTGCTCTATGTGGCCGTATTGATGGCCGGTAGCCTGGCCCATGCGAACTGGGACGACCCCACCGATGCCGCGCCTGTGCTGATTGCGGCGCTGGCCATGCCACTGACCTTCTCCATTGCCGAGGGGATCGCCCTGGGTTTCATCAGCTATGCCGCGATCAAGACACTCTCAGGCCGTTTCAGTGACCTGAACCCTGCTGTGATCGTGCTGGCGTTGCTGTTTGCTACCAAGTTCCTGTTCATCGACTGACGCTGTCGACGGCATTTACTCAACGAGTTTCGTATTGATGAGCATCTACGGCGACTACATCAAGTCCGTGATACGTACCGTCCCCGACTGGCCGCAGCCTGGGGTCAATTTCCGTGACATCACCCCGTTGCTGCAGAATAGTGCCGCCTTTCGCAAGCTGATCGACAGCTTCGTGCATCGCTATCAGGAGATGGAGCTGGATGCCATCGCCGCCATCGATGCGCGGGGTTTCATCATCGGCGCGCCCCTGGCCTACGAGCTGGGATGCAGCTTCGTGCCGGTGCGCAAGAAGGGCAAGCTGCCTTTCAGGACCATCAGCGAGACCTACACGCTGGAATATGGCAAGTCGGAGGTCGAGCTTCACTCCGATGCCTTCCGCGAGGGTGACCGCATCCTGCTCGTCGATGACCTGATCGCGACTGGCGGTACCATGCTGGCGGCGGCACGGCTGATCACCCGCAGCGGTGGCCAGGTGGTGGAAACCGCCACCATCATCGACCTGCCGGATCTCGGCGGTTCCGAGAGGATTCGCGCGGCAGGCTTCGGCGTATTCGCGGTCTGCTCCTTCACCGAAGCAGAATAACCAGCCATGGACGCTCCGCTTCCTCACAGCTGGCAGCAGTGGCTGGGCGATGAGCTCGAAGCGCCCTACATGCGGGCCCTGCGCGACTTCCTGGCCCGTGAGAAGGCCGCGCGCAAGGTCATCTATCCCCATTCGTCAGACTGGTTTCGTGCCTTCGAGCTGACGCCGTTCAACCAGGTCAAGGTGGTGATCCTGGGCCAGGATCCCTATCACGGCCCGGGCCAGGCCCATGGTCTGTGCTTCTCCGTGCGTCCCGGTGTGCCCTTGCCGCCTTCCCTGGTCAATATCTACAAGGAGCTCGCGGCGGCCCTGGGCGTGCGTCCGGTGGGCCACGGCAACCTGGAGCCCTGGGCGCGCCAGGGTGTATTGCTGCTGAATACCTCGTTGACGGTGGAGCAAGGCAATGCCGGTTCCCATCGTGGTAAGGGCTGGGAGACCTTCACCGACCGCGCCATCACCACGATCAATGCGCATGCCGCGCCTTCGGTCTTCCTCCTCTGGGGGAGCCATGCCCGCCAGAAGAAGCGCCTGATCGATACCCGGCGACACCTCGTCCTGGAGTCCCCGCATCCTTCGCCACTCTCGGCCCATCGCGGCTTCTTCGGCAACCATCACTTCTCCCGGGCCAACGCTTTTCTGGTGGAGCACGGGCGTGACCCCATCGACTGGCAGCTTCCCGAGTCGTCTTCCCCGGCTTAACGCCGGCCGTTGATGAGGGTAAAATGATGCGCACTTTGCCGATGGCATCCATCCCGTCGGGTTGCCGTCCGCCACTCCCCATCGACTGCCGCTCCCCATCGAAGAGGTAAGTCCATGAGTGTCCACGCCATCCAGCACCCGCTGGTCCAGCCCAACCTGGGCCTGATGCGCGAAGCCGGGATCAGCACCAAGAGTTTTCGTCAACTGGCCGGCGAGATGGACGAGCGGCTGGCCACCGTCATCGACCCGATGCTGGCGACGGGCGGCACCATGGTAGCGACGCTGGACATGCTGAAGGAACGCGGCTGCCAGCAGATGAAGGTCATCGTCCTGGTGGCAGCGCCCGAGGGGATCAAGCGAGTCCAGGAGAACTATCCCGATATCGAGATCTATACCTCAGCCATCGATGACCATCTCGACCGGAATGGTTATATCGTGCCCGGGCTGGGTGATGCGGGAGACAAGATCTTCGGCACCCGCTGATCCGCCATCCGGGTTGCTGTTCATGCCCCATCGGTTCTGCCGGTTGGGGTTTTTTCTGTTGATTCGATTGGAGAAGGCTTCATGACAGACGCCGATGCGGATGCCGGTGCCCCGATACCGGTTGATTCACCCCTGAAGACCCTGCTGACCGGGGCCCAGATGCTTTTCGTTGCCTTCGGTGCGGTGATGGGGGCATCATGACCCTGCTGTTCAGCTCGATCGCCGTGATCGGCATGAACACCCTGGTGCGTGCCGGGCAATCGCTCACCGCCCCGCGTAATCTGGTGGTGGTGTCCTTGATCCTGGTCTTCGGCATCGGCGGCATGCAGTTCGGTGGGGCGGGTCAGTTCACCCTGCAGGGCGTCAGCCTGGCAGCCCTGGTGGGTATCCTGCTCAACGCGGTCTTGCCTGGGGCCGTCGAGGACGAATGATTCGGTTCAGGCGTGATGCCGTTCTCTGCTGCCCTCCGAGAAGGTCGGTGGTGTATTGGCACTCACGATGACGCATTCCCGGGTACCGATATTGCGAAAACGATGGGGCAGGCGGGAGTCGAAATAGTAGGCGTCCCCCGCCCTGAGGATGGCCACCTCGTCGTTCACAGTGATCTCGATTTCTCCGGCAGTCACCACGCCGCCTTCCTCGCCTTCGTGTTCCAGCATGTCCTCGCCGGTGTCGGCACCCGGCGGATAGCGCTCGTGCAGGATCGACATGCTGCGATCGGGACGTCGGGCCGCGACCAGTCGCCAGGAAAGGAGGCCGTCGCCGATTTCGGTCATTTCCCCGGCGCGGTAGAAGGGTTGTGGCCGGGCCAGGGCATCGCCGGCGAAGAAGGCGCTGATCGAAACCGGCAGGGCATCGAGGATCTTCTTCAACGAACTGACCGAGGGGCTGACGCTGTTCTGTTCGATCAGTGAAATGGTACTGTTGGTCACGTTGGCACGCTTGGCCAGTTCGCGTTGGGAGAGCCCCCGATCCCTGCGTAATTGTCGCAGGCGGGCGCCGACATCGAATCCTGCTTCCATGGTCGATCCTGTGATGATATTCGCTTGCCGCCTGCCACTCGAGGCAGACCCTGTCAGGCAGGAGCGTCAAGAATTATGCACACATGATATGCCCCTGGGATGACCGAGAGTCAATCATCCGGCCCTCGTGAGCGGGCAAAGGTCGCATGGCGTGGCACCCGGTGATGGGCTGAGGCATCATGAGTATCAAATGACACTATTCGATGGCAGGCAGGCACAGCAGGTGATGCGATGATCACGAAGGCCGAAATCAGCGGCTTGATCCTGGCCGGGGGCCAGGGGCGCCGAATGGGGGGCCGAGACAAGGGGCTCGAGCCCTTCGCCGGCCACCCTCTGGTGGTGCATGTCCGTGAACGCCTGGTGGACAGTACGGCGGAGCTGATGATCAATGCGAACCGTCACCTGGAGCGCTATGGGGCCTTCGCCGACCGTGTGGTAACAGACGCGGAGGGTGGCTATCAGGGCCCGCTGATGGGGATCTACAGCGGGCTGCGCGCGAGTCGCACGCCCTGGGTGGTCGTCGTGCCCTGTGACAGCCCTGCCTTGCCTCGGGATCTGGTGCCGCGGCTACTGGCCGGGATCGGTGATGCCGATATCGCCGTGGCCCATGACGGAGATCGCCTGCATCCCGTGGTGGCCTTGATTCGTACCGCCCTGGTCGATGATCTGGGCATTTCCCTGGCGGCGGGTGAACGCAAGATCGACAGATGGTACGACCGCCATGCCTGGTGCCGGGTAGATTTCTCCGATTGTCCCGGTGCCTTTGCCAATCTCAATACCGTCGATGACAAGCAGCACCTGGAAGTGGCGCTGCGCAAGGAGCTTCCGACAGCATGACTAGCCCCGGCCATGAGTCCCTGACCCTGGAACCTCGACTCCCGCTCCTGGGCATCGCGGCCTGGAGCGGGACCGGCAAGACCACCCTGCTCGAGCAGTTGTTGCCGCGTCTCGGAGATAGAGGCATTCGGGTCGCGGTGATCAAGCATGCCCACCATGGCTTCGATGTCGATCAGCCCGGCAAGGACAGCCATCGTCTGCGTCAGGCGGGCGCCGTCCCGATGCTGGTAGCGTCACGGGCCAGGCTGGCACTGATGATGGAGACCCCGGGTCGAGACGAGGCCGATCTTGCGGCGTTGGTCGAGATGGTCGGCCTCCATCGTCCCGATCTCGTGCTTGTCGAGGGGTTCAAGGCCTGGCCGTTGCCCAAGCTGGAACTCTATCGCCCGCATCTGGGCAAGCCGTTGCGTGCCGAGCAGGACCCCTGGATCAGGGCCGTCGCCAGTGATGTCGAACTGTCCCTGCCCGGAGACGTGCAGTGGCTGGACCTCAATGATCTCGGTGCCATCACCGACTGGATTGCCGCCTGGCCATCGCGGTGGCCTACGGAATGTATTCGATGACCCTTTCCTGTTTTGATCTCGGCGAACGGATGCTGTCCGTGGATGAGGCCAGAGCCGCCATCCTGGCCCTGGTCGCCGAGGCCCTGCCTGCCGAGACCTGTGCCCTGGCCCAGTTGCATGGGCGGGTGCTGGCGAGAGATGTCGTGTCGCCCCTGGATGTTCCCCGGCACACCAATGCCGCCATGGACGGTATCGCCCTGGCCTGGCCGGACGACCTCGAACACGCCAGCCGCTGGGAGCGCGTCGGCCAGGTGCGCGCCGGGACACGGCATGACACGCCGCTCCTGTCGGGCCAGTGCCTGGGAATCACCACGGGAGCGCCTCTGCCACCCGGGGCGGATACCGTGATCATGCAGGAACAGCTGGAAGCGATCGGCGATAACCGGGTGGTCGTCGATCGTCCCGATCGGGTCCGTCGTGGGCAGAACATACGCCTGGCCGGTGAGGACATCGCCGCCGGCGACCTGGCATTGACGGCGGGTACGCGTCTTTCGGCGGCGGAGCTGGGCCAGTTGGCGTCACTGGGAATGGCTGAAGCGCTCGTGCGACGCCGCCCGCGAGTGGCGATCTTCTCCACGGGGGATGAGGTCACTGCCCCCGGCACCAGGCTATCGAGCGCGGGTATCTTCGACACCAACCGGTTCACCCTGTGTGGCCTGGTAGCGGAACACGGCGGGGAGGTCATCGACATGGGGATCATCCCCGACGATCAGGCCTCCCTGGCCGATGCGCTAGCCGAGGCTTCGGGTTCGGCGGATCTGGTCATTACCAGTGGCGGGGTATCGGTGGGGGAAGCCGATTTCACCCGGGCGGCACTGGCCCAGATCGGCGAGCTGGGTTTCTGGCGAATCGCCATGCGTCCCGGTCGCCCCCTGGCCTGCGGCAGGCTCGGTACCCAGGGCACCCCCTTCCTTGGCCTGCCGGGCAACCCGGTCGCCGCCATGGTGACCTTCCTGCAGTTCGTCGTCCCGCTTCTGGCAAGGATGCAGGGGCGAGATGACCTCAAACCCTGCTGCCTCACCGCCCTGGCCGATCATGCCCTGACGGGCCGCGCGGGTCGTGTCGACTTCATTCGGGGCCTTTACCACTGTGATGCGAACGGCACCCTGCGCGTCTCCAGCACCGGTGCTCAGGGCTCCGGCATCCTGTCCTCGATGGTGAAGGCGAACTGCCTGATCGAGGTCGGCGAAGATCGTGAGGGCGTCAGGGCGGGTGAATCGGTTACCATTCAACTCCTGTTTCGATTTCCATGAGGCGCCGACTGCCATGTCTCTGACCCATCTCAATGCCCGTGGCGAAGCCCATATGGTCGATGTCGCCGACAAGTCGGAAAGTCGACGAGAGGCGAGCGCCTCGGGACGCATCCATATGCAGCCGGACACCCTAGCCCTGCTGCTCGAGGGAGGGCTGCCCAAGGGCGATGTCCTGGCCACCGCCCGGATTGCCGGCATCCAGGCCGCCAAGCGTACCCATGAGCTGATTCCCTTGTGCCACTCCCTGGCATTATCTCGTGTCGCCGTGGACTTCAGTGTCGAGGCCGATAAGGGCTATGTGGAGGTGACGGCCAGTTGTCGGCTCACGGGTCGCAGCGGGGTGGAAATGGAAGCATTGACGGCCGTCTCGGTGGCCTGCCTGACGCTCTATGACATGTGCAAGGCCGTGGACAAGACCATGGAGATCGGCGGCATTCATCTGGAGTCCAAGCGGGGAGGGCGCTCCGGCGATTATTCCCGCGAGACTGTGGTGCAGGAGACCCTGGCGGCGGCAAGCGTTCCCATCGTGACCAGCGAGGGGGATGCCGGTCAGGTATCCTTGAGATCACGAGGCGGCGGGACGGACACCGGTATCCGGGTCAAGTGTCTGGCCGAATTGCAAGAACGACTCGGGGTCGGCGAACTCTCGGTGCCCTTCGATACCCTGCCCAGTGCCGATGTGGCCGGGATCAAGCTGGCGTTGAAGGCGATGGATGCGCGTTTTGCGGGGCTCGAGGAGGGCAGGGTACTCTGTGCGGTCAATCAGGTGATGGCGGGGGATAGCACCCCGGTAACCGAGGATGACGAAGTTGCCTTCTTCCCGCCGGTGACAGGAGGTTGAGGATGATTCGTGTCCAGGAAGCGGCCTTCGATGCGGGCGCCGAACAGCGGGCATTGCTGGCCGACCGGACGGATATCGGTGCCGTGGTCAGTTTCACGGGGTTGGTTCGCGACTTCAATGAAAGGCCGGAGGTCACCGGGCTCTTCCTCGAGCACTACCCCGGAATGACCGAGGCCGCGCTGGAGAAGATCGTGGCTGAGGCAGAGTCTCGCTGGTCCCTCGATGGCGTTCGATTGATACATCGGATTGGACGTCTGGCCCCGGGAGACCCTATCGTGTTGGTAGTCGTCGCCAGCGCCCATCGACGTTCCGCCTTCGAGGCCTGCGACTTCATCATGGATTATCTCAAGACACGCGCGCCCTTCTGGAAGAAGGAACATGCCACAGACGGACAGTACTGGGTCGGGGAACGGGATTCCGACCTGAGTGATGCGCGCCGATGGGAGTAGGAGCGAAGTGAACACAATGACAATACCCCAGGAACTCATCGATGACTTCGGTAGGCGAGTCAACTATGTGCGTATCTCGGTAACGGATCGCTGCGACTTCCGTTGCGTCTACTGCATGAGTGAGGAGATGACCTTCCTCCCTCGCGACCAGGTGCTTACCCTCGAGGAGCTGGCGCTGGTCGCCAGGGCCTTCACGGAACTCGGCGTGGAAAAGATCAGGTTGACGGGCGGCGAGCCTCTGGTACGACGTAATATCAATCATCTCATCGAGGATATCGGTGCCCTGCCCAGGCTGAAGGACTTCGCCATGACCACCAACGGGTCTAATCTGGTAAAGCAGGCCAGGCGACTCCGTGAGGCGGGTCTCAAGCGTCTCAACATCAGTCTCGATTCCCTGGATCCCGATCGCTTCCGTCGGCTGACTCGCACCGGTGACCTTCACAAGGTGCTGGCGGGGATACAGGCGGCCAAGGAAGCCGGCTTCGAGCGGACCAAGCTCAATGCGGTCATTCTCAAGGGGCGCAATGACGACGAGGTGATCGATCTGGTCGATTATGCGCGTCGGGAGGGGCTGGACATCAGCTTCATCGAGGAAATGCCATTGGGCGATGTGTCCGATCATTCCCGGGAGGAAACCTATTGTTCCAGTGACGAGGTACAAGCCCTCATCGAGTCCCGTCACGAGTTGTTTCCCACAACCGAGACCACCCTGGGCCCTTCACGTTATTTCCGCATGAGTGACAGCGAGAGTCGAATCGGTTTCATCTCACCACACAGCCATAATTTCTGCGCCTCCTGCAATCGGGTCCGGGTGACGGTGGAAGGCCGGTTGCTGCTGTGCCTGGGTAACGAGCATTCGGTGGACCTGAGAGAGGTGCTCAGGCGTCACCCTGGCGATATCGAACCCTTGAAGGCGAGCATTGTCGCTGCTATGTCACTCAAGCCAGAGCGGCATCATTTCACTACCGATGGTGAGGTTCAGGTCGTCCGCTTCATGAATATGACCGGCGGCTGAGCCACACCTTTCCATCCTTCATCGATCGAGACGACGCCAAGATGGCGTCGTCCTTGTTTCAGCTTTTCGGATGGGTATCGATGGAAAATATCGGACATTATTCTTCACCTTTTCCTTGCCAAGGTGGTGGGTCTGCCTATACTTTTTCGTTACGGAGTCCGTGCGACTTCAGACTTTCATGAGGCAGGGAGGGGTCAATGTCCAGCGAAACCCTGGAGCGTATTGCTCGCAACAAGAATGTGGCCCGGGCGGCGGCTCGCCAGTTGAGCATGGAACAGTTGCACAAGCTCGCCGAGGTCATCGGTGAGGTCATCGAACAGAAGCAGGATGAAGAACGCCAGCGCCAGGAAGACGAGATCCAGAAGGAGCGCAAGCTGGCGGAGATCCGCGAGGCGATAAACGATGCCGGGCTCTCCATGGAAGACCTCGTGGCCGAGCAACCCAGGCGCAAGCGTGGTCGTCCTCCCAAGAATGGGGGCAAGGCGGCAGGAAAGTCGTGATCATCCGTATTGAAATGAAAGGATTGTTACGAAAGTGTTGAAACACATCAGGCGAGCCATGGGGCTCGCCTGATGTGTTATGGGGTCCTGCCGGGTGGTGCCAATGGCCAGAGGGATCTACTGCACCACTTCACTGGTACTCGGTGATTCCACGGCCAGGATCTGCAGGTGGATCTCCGGCACGCGGTGCAAATGATCGGCAAACCAGGCAAGCATGCGAGGTTGCAGGGCCATTCGCAGGTCGGCAAGGGTATCGGCAGTCAAGTGCTGGAGCTCTAGATCCAGCCAGTCGGAAAAGGCGTCTTCGTCAAGTGGGCTGCACTGGCTGGTATCCAGCATCAAGCATCCGATTCTTGTCCAGCCGCCTTCTTCGGTGATCGTTACCGAGAGAGCCAGGTAGAGGCTGCCATGGCGAGACCGGTGACCTCTGTCATTGCCAAGGCCGGGCAGGGGAGATATGGCATCACGCTTGACGATACAGGGCGGTTGAGTACGCCGTGATTCGAGGTGAAGGCCATCGGCATCGAGGCGAATCATGTCCCCATCAACGGGGAGCAGTGGTGCCTGGATGCCGAGTTGTTTGGCCAGTTCTCGGTGGGCCTGCTGATGGCGCGACTCTCCATGAACGGGAAGCAGGTAGCGAGGCTTGATCCACTCGTAGAAGCGGCGCAATTCCTCCTGGGCGGGATGTCCCGAGGCATGCAGTTCGGGATGATTGAATTCGTCCAGCAGGCTAACGCCGAGACGTTTCAAGCCGCCTTTGAGCCGGTCGATCAGATGTTCATTGCCGGGGATGGCCTTGGCGGAAAAGATCACGCTGTCGCCGGGTCGCATCTCGAAAGACGAGTGGCGTCCCTGGGCAAGCCGGCTCAGGGCGGCGCGAGCTTCCCCCTGGCTCCCGGTGGCGATTACCAGGACTTCCTCGGGGGGCAGGTAGCCCAGATCATTCACGGGGACTAGGGACGGAAAATCATCGAGATAGCCCAGCCCCCTGGCGATGGCCACCATGCGCTCCATTGAGCGCCCCATCAGACTGACCCGGCGCCCACAGTGCCGCGCCGCTCGACCGATGGCCAGGACCCTGGCGAGATTGCTGGCGAAGCAGGACACGATCACTCGACCCTCGCAGCGGGAGATCGCCTCGACCAGGGCGTCGGCGACGTCGCCCTCGCTGCGCGAGTGCCCGGGCAGGGGGGCATTGGTCGAATCACCCGATACGAGATCCACCGGCGCAATGGCCCGGAAGGTCGCGGCATCGATCGGCGGACCGATGAGTGGCTCGGCATCCAGTTTCCAGTCACCGGTATGCAATACCCTGTGTCCGCCGGCGCTGATGAGCAGGCTGCAGCTTTCGGGCATGGAATGCGTGACGGCCAGGAAGCGCAGGGTAAAGAGCCCTGTGTCCATCGCTTCGCCGGGTTCGATGACCCGAATGGCATCGCTGTTCAATCCGCGCTCGGCGAACTTGGCGCGCAGCAGGCCGGCGGCCAGGGGAGTGGCGTGGATCGGACAGCCCCATGCCGGCCACAGCCAGGCAGTCGCACCGATGTGATCTTCGTGGCCGTGGGTGATGATCAGGGCCCGGGGCTTGATGGCCAGTGTCGTCAGGCAATCCGTGTTGGGCACCTGCAGGGGTGTGTCGGGCAAGTCCTGGCGGATCATCATGCCGCAGTCCACCGCGATCCACTCCTGATCGACGCCGTAGAGCGTCAAGTTCATGCCGATCTCGCCACATCCCCCCAGCGGCAGGATGTTCAGGGAAGGTCGGCGGCGCGGGCGAATCTGGACTCGGGGTCGAAACATATCTTGACAACTACCGGGGAGGGGCAAACCAGGAAATGAGAATCGTCCATTATACGGGATGGGTGCCGGCCCTCACAACGCGCCGCCCGTGTCCCTGCGTCGCGACTCGGTTAGAATGGCAGGTACCTGTCGTCTTCAGTCCTCTTCAACAGCGGATCGGTCATGTCGCATTATTATCGCCTCGTGGTTTCCTGCCCCGACAGGGTAGGTATCGTGTCACGTGTATCGGGCTTCATTGCCGGCCAGGGTGGTTCCATCACCGAGGCCAGCCAACACTCCGACCTGGCTTCGGGTCGCTTCTTCATGCGTTACGAGATCCTGGCCGATTCCATCGGCATGTCACCGCAAGCCTTGCGGGATGCCTTTGCCCCCATCGCCGCCGAATTCGACATGCAATGGCGGTTGACCGATACGCGTCGTCGCCCCAGCGTCGTCCTGAGGGTCTCGCGGGAATCCCACTGCCTGGTGGACCTGCTCTATCGCTGGACGGCGGGGGAACTCGACTGCGAGATCGCCTGTGTGATATCGAATCATGAGGACCTCCGGGGACTGGTGGAATGGCATGGCATTGATTACCACTATGTGCCGGTGCGCGCGGAGAACAAGGCCAATGCCTTCGCCGAGATCCAGCGCCGAGTGGAAGCGGCAGGTGCCGATACGCTGGTGCTGGCCCGTTACATGCAGATCCTTCCGCCATCCCTCTGCGAGCACTTTGCCGGCAGGGTGATCAACATCCATCACAGCTTTCTGCCGTCGTTTGCCGGTGCCAAGCCTTACCACCAGGCCCATGAACGAGGGGTCAAGCTGATCGGTGCGACCTGCCATTACGTGACCGAGGCCCTGGACGCAGGTCCGATCATCGAACAGGACATCCATCGGGTCAGCCACTGCCATACCCCGGCGGATCTGGTGCGTTTCGGGCGAGACGTGGAAAAGGCGGTGCTTGCCAGGGGACTTCGCTGGCACCTTGAGGATCGAGTGCTCATTCATGGTAACAAGACGGTGGTCTTCGCGTGACCGCACGCCTGGTCCGCCCGGTCGAGTAGGGAGCCGACATGACGATCTCCGAGCCGGTACTTTCTCCCTGGCTGCTGTTGCTCTGCGGGCTGGTCTCGCTTGTCGTTATCGGTCTGGCCCTGAGTCGCCGGCCCTGGATCGCGCTATTCGATGACCCTGGCCTGCAGCACCGTTGGCTGGCCGCCACCGTCATGGTGCTGCTGCTCTGGCAGCTGCGCGCCCAGGCGGTGGACTGGCTGACGCTGCATCTGATGTTCACCGCACTCCTGACCCTACTTTTCAAGGCACCTCTGGCGCTGTTGTCGATCACCATCATCAATATCGTCATGGTGCTGCTGGGTCGTGTCGACTGGCCGCTGCTGGGGGTCAACGTGCTGGTCACCGGGGTGGTGCCGGCACTGGTAGTCGGGCTTGTCTGGCGGCTGGTCGACCGGCACCTGCCCGACAACATGATGGTCTTCCTGTTCATCTGCGGCTTCTTCGGGGCGGCGCTGGCTACCCTGGCGGCAGGCCTGGCAGCGGTGGGACTCTTGGCAGCAGGTGCCGCCGATGCCGAGATCCTGCGCCAGGCGCTGGAGTATGCGCGCTTCCTCCCCCTGCTGATGCCCAGCGAGGCCTTCATCACCGGGATGCTGATGAGCATCCTGCTGGTCTATCATCCCGACTGGGTCGCCACCTTCAACGGCCACCGCTATATCGATACGAAGTAGTCGCAAGAGGTGGAGGGCTACAGCGGCAGGATCAGCTGTTGTCGTGCCTCCTCGGGCACCAGGCGAACCCCTACGCCGAGCAGACGCACCGGCCGAGCTGTCCTGGCCCAGGCCTGCTCCAGCAGGCGGGTGTAGCTGTCGACCTCGGGGGCAAGGCCGCGGCTCTCCAGGGTGGTGAGGCTGAAGTCATCGAAGCGGACCTTGACGAAGAGCGCGGCCATCGGCGGGTGGCCATGGCGTTCCAGGCGCCCCTGGAGCTTGTCGCAGAGCGGGGCGAGGGCGGCGCTGGCGGCCTCGAGGTCCGGGAGGTCGTGGTCGAAGGTGGTCTCCACGCTCACCGACTTGCGCTCGCGCTCCACACGCACCGGGCGATCATCGATGCCGCGGGACAGCTCATGCAGCCGGCGCCCGAACTTGCCGAACTCCTCCAGTAATCGGTCGATGGGCAGTGCGCGCAGGTCATCGCAGGTATGGATGCCCATGGCATCGAGCCTCGCACCGGTCGCCGGCCCCACACCGTGGAGTTTCTTCACGGGCAGGTCGCGCACGAAGGCGTCGACCCGCTCCGGCGGGATCACCGTCAACCCATCGGGTTTCTCCCAGTCACTGGCGATCTTGGCCAGGAACTTCGAGGGGGCGGCGCCCACGGAGAGGGTGATCCCGGTGCGGGACAGGCACTCCTCCTTGAGCCAGCGGGCCATCCAGGTGGCGCTGCCTCGAAAGCCG
>JAGXGN010000042.1 GCA_024636705.1 Halomonas sp. | reverse complement strand
TTGGCGTGATGTCATTCGGCACTTTCCACGGAGATCTGGGGCGAGGTCCAGGGACCCCGCACGCGATAATGAATTCGGGTCACGCGGTCGAGCGCATCGCCAAACAGGCGGTCGGCGATGAACAGGGCCCCACCCACCACCGGGGCGCCGGCAATCACTGCGGCCAGTGGCAGATTACGACTGACCGGGACTGTGACGCTCAGATGCTGGTCGAGTTCCCGCCGAACCAGGTCCACCGTGCCCTCGAGGCTGAAGAAAGTCGCCGGACCCTCGACCTCCAGCGGCCCGTTAGTCTCCAGGATGCCACCATACAGGGTCGCCGTACCGGTGACACTGTCGAAGGCGGTTCCCTGCCGGGTGACGTCGGAAAAATCCAGACGCAGGCGACGCAGCAGGTTATCCACGTTGAGCAACCCCACCAGGCGAGCGGTGGGCGATTCGATGTTCACGAAGCGTCCATCACGCAGGAAGACTTCGACACTTCCCCGGGAGCGTTCCAGGGCGAATTGCCATGGGGTGCCCGGCCAGGCGAGCTGGCTGGAGACACGTGTCTCCTGGCTACGGATCAGCCCTGGCTGGCCGAGCCGTTCCAGGGCCGACCCCAGATCCCGGCCATCCAGATCGAGCCTGGCCCGTGTCAGGCTGTCCGACGCCCCCGCCGTTTCCCAGACCAGTTCGCCACGCGCCGAAATCTCGCCAAGGGTCAACCCCAGTGGGGCCAGGGTCAGCCTTTCGGGGGTGGCCTGCCAATAGCTGGTGAAGGGGCCAAAGCGTCGTCCCTGGCGGTCGATCTCGGCGATACGCAGCCGGCCATCGGGCAAGTCACCGACCCAGGATGGCAGGGGCTCGGGCGCCGGCGGCGTGGCGATCTGGTCCATCAAGGTGCCACCTTCGGCAAGGTCGGGCAGGAAGCCATCCAGTGACAGCCGTGTGAGCCTGATATCCAGCGCGTCGCGCAGGCCAGGGCGGTAATCGACCTGGCCGGCCAGGAGGCTGCCATTCAATTCTCCCCGCCAACCGCCGTCGGCCTGGGGTCGACCCTCGGCCTGCAGGGACCCGACGCATCCGCCCGCATTCTCCAGGCAAGCCGTCTCGAGTCGAACGGCGCGCAGGCGGCCGATCATTCCATCGGCACCATCGGAGGTTCCCCGAGGAGGTGCCAGCCCCGACATGGCCTGCCGCCATGCGGCGAGGTCCAGCCGCGGCATGAAGGCATCGATCCACCAACCTTCACCCGAGGGCCAGTCGACGAGCGGGGGACGACCCAGCCACAGCTGCCCCTGGCCGATGGTCGACCCCGGCAGGTCTCGCCAGCGCAGGTTGAGTTGATCGCCCAGTCGACCCTCGATACGCCCACCGGCCAGGTCGACATTCAGCACCAGTGGCCTGCGTTGCGCGGCAGACTTGCCGAGTGGTGCCGGAAGCGCCACGGCGAGCCCTTCCAGGGAGGAATCCAGTCGCAGCCTGCCGCTCCCCTCGCCGAAGGTTAGCCGCCCCTGCCAGGGGAACTGACCCTCGAGGATCTCCTCCAGTGCGGGGGCGCCGGCCCAGCGAGAAAGCGCTGGAGCGCTAGTCGTTCCGGAAAGGTCGATTCCCTCACTGCGGGTGTCGATGTCGGCGCGCAGAGGACTGCCGAGCAGACGGCCTTCCAGGCGCCCCTCCAGGCCGGCATCCGTCCCTTCCTGATGCCAGGTCAGGAGGCCGGCCAGGTCGCTGAAGGTCAGGTCCATCGGGGTATAGGTCAGCCGCGAGAGCGCCACCTCGGTAGCCACCTCAAGGGCCAGCGACCCGGGCTCGCCCAGCGTCAGGGCCAGCCCCAGTCGTCCTTCGGCACTGCCTTCTCCCCGCCAGTCATCGACCATCGCCATGCCCTCTGCCGGAATCGCCAGGAGGTAGTCACGCAGAGCCCCGGCAGACGCCGAAAGGTCGGCGTTGACGTCGAGCTGCCCCTCCTCCAGGGAGACTCGACCCTCCCGGGCTTCCACGCCGAGGCTCTCGGCATGATCGACGCGTGCCGTGAGACGACCGTCCTGCAGCGACAGCTCACCGGACACGGCATCCAGTGCCGGCCAGTCCGCGGCAAAGGGCAGGCGCCCCTCCTCGATGGTCAGATCCAGGCCGAAGGTGGGGGGAATGCGGGACGCACCACCCGAGATGGGGACATGCAAACGCAGCGCGCCCTCCGGCACGCGTCCCTCCACGCCATTGCCTAGCCAGGCACGCAGTTCCTCGCCCAGGATTTCCATGGGCAGCCAATCACTCAAGGGGGTGTCGATGGCGTCGACGTCGCGAAACCCCAGCGATAGGCCGAAGCCTCCCCGTTCGCCGGCGACGGCCGACAGGCCGAAATCCCCTTCCACGTCGGCACCCTGCCAGCCGACCCTCAGGTCACGACCGCTGACAACGGTGCGCGGGCCGTCGTAGGACCAGCGCACCTCACCACTGGCACGGGAAAGCGACAAGGGAGGACCGAAGACCTCGGGAAAATGCAACTCGGTTCCATCGTCACCGGCAAAGAGGACTTTCCCCTTGAGGCCCCGTGCTTCTACCCACATGTCCAGGGGCCCCACGCCGGGGACGCGCTGCCAGGGCGACACGGCAACGTCACGAATGGCCGCCCTGGCCACCCACTGATCGTCCTTTCGCCCCAGCCCCAATCCGGTGATCCGGCCACGGGGATCCAGGCTATCGATGACACGCGACAAGGCTTCCGGCAGGGGGATCCGATCTCGCCAGGCCGCCAGCGATCCCAGGTCGAAGGCCGTGGTATTGAGCCCCCAGTCATCGCCGCTGCGACGCAAGTGCCAATACCTCGGCAAGGCGGGGCCCCAGCGGTCATTGAGTCCTCGAGGTTCATCGCGTTCGGCGCTCTCGGCGTCCCCCTCGAGCCAGGCCTCCCAACCATCATCGCGCCGCAACCACTGGCTGCGTGCCTGCAGGTCATTCAAGACGATACGGCGCAGCTCTCCGCGCTTATCCCGGTGGCTCATGGCGAGCCTGGGCACCTCGAGATCGAGACGCGCATCCGCCAGTTGACCGCGATGCCATCGACCCCAGAGGCGCGTATTGCCGCTGGAGGCCTCGAGGCGAAAGGGATCGCCGGCGCCCAGTACCTCGACCAGGCTCATCAGGCTGTCGAACTGCATGTCGGCCTGAAGGGCGGCGCTGAAGTCCCGCATGCCCGAGGGGCCGGGGAGAATCTCGAGGGCAACCTGCATGACAGGCGCCTCGCGATCCAGCGCCGGATCCTCGAGACGCAACTGCCCTTCCAGTTGTGCACGACGGGCATCGCCGCTCATCAATAGACGCGGGGCATGCAACGCAATGCGTCGCTCCTGACCATGCAGGACCAGGCGGAAATTCTCGACCCAGGCCCGCTGGCGAAGCAGCAGGCCGACCCAGAAGTCCAGGTGCTCGAGATCGAGCTCGGTCTCGAGTTCAAGCTCGGGCGGGAGTCGTGCCGGGTCGGGCCAGAGCCAGCGACCCTCGACATCCTGATAGAGGTGCAGAGTGACGTCCTGGATGCGGGCATCCTCGACGACCGGCAGGCTTTCGAGGAGGGTGGTACCGGCATCCAACTGAAGCCTGGCCTGGCCCACCTCGAGAAGCGGCACATTGCCGAGTCCTTGTCGTGAGCGAATCACCAACCCGGAAAGGGCCACGACCGGGTCGAAGCGGGTCAGTCCGGTATCCAGCTCGCGAATCTGTACCTCGGCACCGAAACGCGCCGAGAGCAGCGATTCGAGTCGCGGCATGAAGCCCTCGGCCAGGCCGAGCCCCAACCGGACCAGCAGCGTCAACAGGGCGACAATCGCCAATGACAGCGCCACCAGCGTCAGCACCCATCGCGACAGCTGTCGAATCGGGGTCATGGGCTTACATCAGCACGATATCGTACTGCTCCTGGGAATAGTGGGTCTCGACCTGGAAGCGGATGGGCTTGCCGATGAAGGTCTCGAGATCGGCGACCGAAGCGGATTCCTCGTCGAGCAGCCGATCCACCACGGCCTGGGAGGCCAGCACGGCATAGGTCTCGGCATTGTAGGCACGCTCCTCGCGGAGGATCTCACGAAATATCTCGTAGCAGACCGACTCCGCCGTCTTGAGGGTGCCTCGTCCGCCACAGGTCGGACAGGCCTCGCACAGCGTCTGCTCGAGACTCTCGCGGGTGCGCTTGCGGGTGAGCTGAACCAGCCCGAGCTCGGTGACACCGGTGCATTTGGTCTTGGCGTGGTCACGTTCCAGGGACTTCTCGAGCACGCGCAGGACCTGTCGCTGGTGTTCCGTGTCCTCCATGTCGATGAAGTCGATGATGATGATGCCACCCAGGTTGCGCAGCCGCAGCTGGCGGGCGATGGCCGTGGCCGCTTCCAGGTTGGTCTTGAAGATGGTCTCTTCCAGATTGCGATGCCCGACGAACCCGCCAGTGTTGACATCCACCGTGGTCATCGCCTCGGTGGGATCGATCACCAGGTAGCCACCGGACTTGAGCTGGACCTTGCGCCCCAGGGACTTGTGGAGCTCATCCTCGACACTGTAGAGATCGAAGATCGGCCGCTCTCCGCCATAGTGCTCGATACGCTCCAGGGCATCGGGCATGAACTCCTCGGCAAACTCGACCAGCTTCTGGTAATTCTCGCGGGAGTCGATGCGCACCTTTTCGACATCGTCGCGCATCACGTCGCGCAGGATCCGCATGAACAGGGGCAGGTCGTCATAGATGACGCTGGGCGCCAGCGCCGTGACCTTGCGCTCGCTTACCTTGCGCCACAAGCGCAGCAGGAAGCGCATGTCGCCCTGGAGTTCATCGACACCCACGCCCTCGGCCGCGGTACGCACGATGAAGCCGCCCGGCACCTCGGCACCCTGTTCCGCCTTGATCGATTCGAGCAGGCCGCGCAGGCGCTCACGTTCCCCTTCGTCCTCGATACGCTGGGAGACACCATAGTTGGGTGAATCCGGCATGTAGACCAGATAGCGGGAGGGCACCGACAGATGGGTGGTCAGGCGCGCGCCCTTGGTACCGATAGGCTCCTTGATCACCTGGACCACCAGCGCCTGGCCCTCGTGCAGCAGGTGGCCGATGGACAGCTGCTCCTCGGCGGGGGTCCCCGGGGGCATCACCTCATGGGCGTGGATGAAGGCGGCACGATCCAGGCCGATATCGATGAAGGCCGCCTGCATGCCCGGCAGCACGCGCACCACGCGTCCCTTGTAGATGTTGCCGACGATTCCCCGGCGGCGGGAACGTTCGATGAAGGCCTCCTGAAGGACACCATTTTCCACCACGGCGACCCGGGTTTCCATCGGCGTCAGGTTGATGAGTACTTCACCGCTCATGCGGGAATCCTTGTCCAGAGAAAATATTCACCATTATGACATAGCACCGGAGACGGCCGGGTAACAGTCATGACAACCTCGAGAATCCTGCTAATTACTGGCCAGGCGGCGTCCCAGGGCTTCGAAAAGGGTGGTCAGCCAGGGCCAGAGCAAGGCACTTATCAAGGAGGGTAACAAGAAGGAGAGATGAATGGAGAAGGGCCCGAGCAGGGTGCGCAGCCATTGTTCGACGAGTTGTACCATGCCCAGCAGCACGAAGATCAGCACCGCCTGCTGGACCAGCGAATAGGCCCGGAACCGTGGATACACCAGGGCACAGAGGAAGGCCAGCAAGGATAGGATCAAGGCATTCTGACCCAGAGGGGCGCCCTCGATGAGGTCCAGCAGGATCCCCATGAAGAAGCCATGGAACACACCCACACGATGGGGTGCCTTCATGCACCAGTAGATCAGCATCAATCCCAGCCAGTCGGGCCGCCAGATCTGCCAGCCGTCGGCCAGGGGCATGACCTGCAGGCTGAGCGCCAGCACCAGGGTGAACCAGACCCAAGGCAGGCTGGCGGATGGCGGCGCCGTCATCGCGGTGTCTCCTCATCCAGGGACTGACGAACCACCTCGAGGGCGGCTTCCACGGCGTCGGGAGAGAGCCTACCCTCCCCCGCCATCTCGGCCGGCGAAGGCGGAAAGAGCAGCAGGAAATGCCTGGAACGCTGCAACTGGGCCACCGGTGTGGCGATGACGGTGGCGAAGGGCCGGCCGGGATCGTGTTCGACCTGGGCCACACGAGCCACGGGATAACCGAGAGGAAAACGCCCCGCCAGACCGGACGTGATCAAAAGGTCACCCACTCGGATATCCGCCGTATCGGGTACATGCATGACATTCAATTCATCGTAGAGGCCCGTGCCCTGGACAATGAACCGCAACCCATTGCGGTTGATCTGCACGGGCAGGGCATGGCTCGCATCGGCCACCAGCAGAACACGGCTCGAATAGGCGGAGACCGAGGTGATCTGTCCCACCACTCCGGAGGCATCCATCACCGGCTGCCCCACATAGGCACCGTTTCGCCTCCCCCGGTCGATCACCATCTGATAGGAAAAGGGGTCGGTATCCAGGGAGAGCAGTTCGGCGGTGATGAAGGGAACTTCATCGCGCTGCCCGGCAGCGAGCAGCTCACGCAGGCGGACATTCTCGGCCGTCAGGCTGGCCATGCGTTGAACACGATGGGAAAGGGTCAGGAGCTGTCCCCGCAAGCGTCGATTCTCCTCCAGCAGGGCGCGTTGGTCGGAGAAGGCCAGCGAGCCCCAGTTGAGCACTTCACTGGGCAGGCTCACCACCCACTGGATGGGCGCCACCAGAGTGGATAGCTGGGCACGCACGACTTCCATGCGGGTGAATCGGGTATCCAGGAACATCAAGGCGGCGGATACCAGGACGCACAGCAGCAGGCGATACCCCGGCAATGGGCCATGCGAGAACAGCGGCTTGATAGACGAACCCCCCGCGGCGCCTCCAGCGTCAATCGCTGGAGAGCAGTTCGAAGGTATGCTGGTCGATCATCTCCAGGGCCTTGCCACCCCCCCGAGCCACACAGGTCAGCGGATCCTCGGCGACGATGACCGGCAGGCCGGTTTCCTCGGCGATCAGCTTGTCCAGGTCGCGCAGCAGCGCGCCGCCGCCGGTCAGCACCAGGCCACGCTCGGCGATATCGGAGGCCAGCTCGGGAGGTGACTGCTCGAGGGCACTCTTCACCGCCGTCACGATGGCCGCCAGGGTCTCCTGGAGGGCGTCCAGGATCTCATGGGAATTCAGCGTGAAGCTGCGCGGGATGCCTTCCGCCAAGTTACGGCCACGCACGTCGATCTCGCGAAGCTCACCGCCGGGATAAGCACAGCCTATCTCTTCCTTGATGCGCTCGGCCGTGGCCTCGCCGATCAGGCTGCCGTAGTGACGACGCACATAGGCGGTGATCGCCTCGTCGAAGCGATCACCGCCCACACGGATCGACTCGGAATAGACGATGCCGTTGAGCGAGATGATGGCGATCTCGCTGGTGCCACCGCCGATGTCCACCACCATGGACCCCTGCGCCTCTTCAACGGGCAGGCCAGCACCGATGGCCGCCGCCATGGGCTCCTCGATGAGGAAGACCTCGCGGGCACCGGCCCCCTCGGCGGATTCCTTGATGGCTCGCCGCTCCACCTGGGTGGACATGCAGGGCACGCAGACCAGGACCCGCGGACTCGGCGTCAGAAAGGTGCTCTGATGGACCTTGCGGATGAAGTGCTGGAGCATCTGCTCGGTCACGGTGAAATCGGCGATCACCCCGTCCTTCATCGGACGGATGGCGGTAATATTACCCGGTGTGCGACCCAGCATTCGCTTGGCATCCGCACCCACCGCGGCCACCGTCCGCATATTGCCGGACTGACGAATCGCCACCACGGATGGCTCATCGAGCACGATGCCCCGGCCGCGCACATAAATCAGTGTATTGGCGGTCCCCAAGTCGATCGACAGATCGCTGGAAAACAGCCCCCTCAAACGTTTGAACATGGATGTCGTTACCTAGTGCAGTCCGGAAACCCTGTGCGGAGCCAAACGGTATCACCGCGGCCCCCCTGCAGCAAGCAAAAGCCCGTCGACAGACACCGGCCGGGTCTGCCAGCCGACGGTCGAATGTGGTACCTTCTGCGGTCGTTTACAGCAATCCCTCCCTTCGAGGACATTCGGACATGGCACTCGAACACACCGACGTTCTCCGCGCGGCCCACCTGGCGCGGCTTGGCCTGAACGACGACGAGGCGAGGCACTACCTCGAGGACCTCGGCCGCATCCTGTCGATGGTCGACGACCTCCAGGCACTCGATACCCGGGGCGTCGCTCCATTGGCCCACCCCCTGGATGCCACCCAACGCCTGCGCGCCGACGAGGTCACCGAGACCGACCGGCGCGAGCAGTTCCAGCGCTGCGCCCCGGCGGTGGAAAACGGACTCTATCTGGTGCCCCGCGTCGTCGAATAACGTCTCGCCGCGACGCCAACTACGCCCTACGGAGCCACCGGCCCATGCATGACAAGACACTCAGCGAACTGGCCAGCGCCCTCGACGCTGGTGAGTTTTCCAGCCGCGAACTGGCCGAGACGCTACTCACACGAATCGACCGATTCGACGGGAATCTCAACAGTTTCATCAGCGTCACTCCCGACCAGGCCCTGGCGGCCGCCGACCGCGCCGATGCCGCTCGCGCCAGGGGTGAGGCGGGTCCACTCACCGGTATGCCCCTGGCGATCAAGGACCTGTTCTGTACCGAAGGCGTGAAGACCAGCGCCGGCTCGCGGATGCTCGACAATTTCATCTCGCCCTATGACGCCACCGTGGTGGAAAAGCTCAAGGCCGCCGGCACGGTGAGCCTGGGCAAGACCAATATGGACGAGTTCGCCATGGGCTCGTCCAACGAGAACAGTTTCTACGGGCCGGTGAAGAATCCCTGGGATACCGAGGCGGTACCCGGCGGCTCCTCGGGTGGCAGTGCCGCCGCCGTGGCCGCTGGCCTGGTGCCCGCCGCCATGGGCACCGACACCGGCGGCTCGATCCGCCAGCCGGCCGCCTTCTGCGGCATCACCGGCCTCAAGCCCACCTATGGGCGCGTCTCGCGCTACGGCATGATCGCCTTCGCCTCGAGCCTCGACCAGGCCGGCCCCATGGCGCGCACCGCCGAGGACTGTGCCCTGCTGCTGGGCGCCATCGCCGGCCATGACCTACGCGACTCCACCAGCGTGGCTCGCGGCGTGCCCGACTATATCGAGGAACTCGCCGCTCCCTTGAACGGGCTGAAGATCGGCCTGCCCCGGGAGTACTTCGGTGACGGCATGGATCCCGAGGTGGAAGCGGCCGTTCGCGAGGCCGTCAAGGTGTATGAGTCGCTGGGCGCGACGGTGCGAGAGGTGAGCCTGCCGCATACTCACTACGCCATACCCGCCTATTACGTCATCGCCCCGGCCGAGGCCTCGTCGAACCTGTCGCGCTTCGACGGCGTGCGCTTCGGCCACCGCTGCGACAACCCGGAAGACCTCATCGACCTCTACAAGCGCTCCCGCGCCGAAGGCTTCGGCGAGGAGGTCAAGCGGCGCATCCTGATCGGCACCCATACCCTGTCGGAAGGCTTCTTCGACGCTTACTACAAGAAGGCCCAGCAGGTTCGCCGGTTGATCCGTCAGGACTTTCTCGATGCCTTCGAGGAAGTCGATGTCCTGATGAGCCCGGCCTCGCCGACCCCGGCCTTCGACCTGGGGGCCAGGAAGGACCCGGTCTCCATGTACCTGCAGGACATCTACACCATCGCCGTGAACCTGGCCGGCATCCCAGGCATCAGCGTACCGGCCGGCTTCTCCGGCGGCCGCCCCATGGGAGGCCGCCCCATAGGCCTACAGATACTCGGCACCCACTTCGCCGAGGCGCGGTTGCTCAACGTCGCCCACCAGTTCCAGCAGGCCACCGACTGGCATCGCCGTCGTCCGGCCATCGCCGAGGAGACCCTGTGATGGAATGGGAAACCGTGATCGGGCTGGAGGTCCATGTCCAGCTCGCCACCCGCTCGAAGATCTTCTCCGGCGCCTCCACCGCCTTCGGGGCGGCGCCCAATAGCCAGGCCTGCGCCGTCGACCTGGGCCTGCCCGGCGTCTTGCCGGTGCTCAACGAGGCGGCCGTGGCCATGGCCGTCCAGTTCGGCCTGGCGATCCATGCCGAGATCCCCGAGATCTCGGTATTCGACCGCAAGAACTACTTCTATCCGGACCTGCCCAAGGGCTACCAGACCAGCCAGATGCACCATCCCATCGTCGGGGCCGGCGAGGTGGAGATCGGCCTGGACGACGGCAGCACCAAGCGAATCCGGGTGCACCATGCGCACCTGGAGGAAGACGCGGGCAAATCGCTGCATGAGGACTTTCACGGCATGACGGGCGTGGATCTCAACCGCGCCGGCACACCGCTGCTGGAGATCGTCTCCGAGCCGGACATGCGCTCGGCGAAGGAGGCCGCGGCCTACCTCAAGGCCATTCATTCGATCGTGACCTACCTCGGCATCAGTGACGGCAACATGGCCGAGGGCTCGATGCGCTGCGACGTCAATGTCTCGATGCGCCCGATAGGCCAGGCCGAGTTCGGTACCCGGGCGGAGATCAAGAACGTCAACTCCTTCCGCTTCGTCGAGCGCGCCATCGCCTTCGAGATGGAACGCCAGGTCGAACTGCTCGAGGATGGCGGCACCGTCGTCCAGGAGACGCGCCTCTTCGATCCCGACCGCGACGAGACGCGCAGCATGCGCACCAAGGAACAGGCCAACGACTACCGTTACTTCCCCTGCCCCGACCTGCTGCCGGTGGTGCTCGACCAGGCCTATGTCGACCACCTGCGGGCCGCCCTGCCGGAGCTGCCCGCCGACAAGCGCGCCCGTTTCCAGGGCGAACTCGGACTTTCCGCCTACGACGCCGGGGTGCTCTCGGCCAGCCGCGAGATGGCCGAGTACTTCGAGGCGGTCAAGGAGGTCTGCGGCGATGCCAAGCAGGCCGCCAACTGGGTGCAGGGCGAGCTCTCCGGCGCCCTGAACCGCAAGGGCCTGGCTATCGTCGACAGCCCGGTCTCTGCTCGGCAACTCGGTGAGCTTATCCAGCGCGTGATGGACGAGACCATCAGCGGCAAGGCCGCCAAGGAGGTCTTCCAGGCCCTCTGGAACGGCCAGGGCGAAAGCGCCGATGCGATCATCGAGGCCAAGGGGCTCAAGCAGGTCACCGACTCCGGCGCCATCGAGGCGATGATCGACCAGGTGATCAGTGACAGCCCGGCTCAGGTGGCCCAGTACCGCGATGCCGAGCCCGACAAGCGCGGCAAGATGATCGGCTACTTCGTCGGCCAGGTGATGAAGGCGTCCCGAGGCACCGCCAATCCCCAGCAGGTCAATCAACTGCTCAAGGAAAAGCTCGACGCCCTGTGCTGATCGCACAACAACATGCCAGCGAGGAAGCAACGAATGTCCGATGATGTGGGCTCACGGCTGCGCAGCCTGCGCACCCTGCGCGGCATTTCACAGCGCGAACTGGCCAAGCGCTGCGGTGTCACCCACTCCAGCCTGTCGCTGATCGAACAGGGCAAGGTCAGCCCCTCGGTCAGCTCGCTGAAGAAGATCCTCGATGCCATTCCCATGAGTGTCGGGGACTTCTTCACCATGGACCTGGAGAACGGCAGGCAGGTCTTCTACGGGCACGAAGAACTCGCCGACGTGGGCATCGGCGACATCGTCTACAAGCTGGTGGGCGGCGATCGTCGCGACCGGGCCCTTTCGTTCATGATCGAGACCTATCCTCCCGGCACCGACACCGGCCGGGAAATGATCACCCATCCGGGCGAGGAAGCCGGGGTGATCCTGGAAGGCGAGATCGAGATCACCATCGCCGCCGATACGCGGCGGCTGGGCCCCGGTGAAGCCTACTACTTCGAGACCAGGCTCCCCCACCGCTTCCGCAACCCCGGCAGCGAGGCCTGCCGCCTGGTCAGCTGCGCGACCCCCGCAAGGGCGTTCTGAGTGCAGCGCTACCCCTTCTTTAGCCTGTCGATTTCCGCTCTCAGCGCCTCGGCTTCCTCGGTCAGGGTGGCGTTGGCGCGCATGTCTCCGTTTCGGGCGACCAGCATGGCCTGCTCAAGCTTGCGCTCGTAGGTCTTCTGCAGCTTCTTCGTCGGGTCGTTATTGAACAGTCCGAACATGATCAGGGCTCCTGTCTGAGAAACGACTGCCAGACTACGCCATTAGCTGTACAATAACTATACATTGATAATACCTTGTCGCACTAGCTGATCTTATGGTCGATGCCGTGATGCCTGACGACAAGGCCGGTGCCCATGGGCGCCGGCCTTGTCGTATCGAATGCCACACGCGTCTTTCAGGTCGCAAGCGACATCCATACTGTCTTGAGCTCGGAGTATTCCTCGAGGCTGTGGTGGGACTTGTCCCGGCCATTGCCCGACTGCTTGACCCCACCGAAGGGGACCGTCTGGTCGCCGCCGGCCCAGTTGTTGACGAACACCTGGCCGGAATGCAGCCGACGGGTCACGCGCATGATGCGATCGATATCCTGGCTCCAGAGCCCGGCGGCGAGGCCATAGTCGCTGTCGTTGGCCATGGCCACGGCCTCTTCCTCGCTGTCGAAGCCGAAGACCGCCAGCACCGGGCCGAAGATTTCCTCACGGCCGATGGTCATGGCGGAGGTCACGTCGTCGAACACCGTCGGGGGAATGAACAGCCCCTTGCCTTCCAGGGCCTGGCCACCGGTGCGAAGCCTGGCACCCTCCTCGACGCCCTTGTGGATATAGTCCAGCACACGACGATGCTGGGTCTCGTCCACCATGGCACCCATGAAGCTCTCGGGATCCAAGGGATCGCCGGGCTGCATGGCCTGGGCCGCGTCCAGCAGCTTCTCGACGAAGGCCTCGCGCACCGCGTTCTCCACCAGCAGCCGTGAACCGGCGATACACACCTCACCCTGATTGTGGAAGATGGCCTCGGCGGCGTGATGGGCGACCGCGTCGAGGCCCCTGCAATCGGCGAAGACGATATTCGGGCTCTTGCCGCCGCACTCCAGGTAGAGCTTCTTCAGGTTGGACTGGCCGGCATACTGCATCAACTGCTTGCCGATCTGGGTAGAGCCGGTGAAGGAGAGGCAATCGACGTCCATGGACAGCGCCAGCGCCTTGCCCACGGTATGACCGAAGCCGGGAAGTACCTGGAAGACCCCGGACGGTAATCCCGCCTCCCTGGCCAGCTGCGCCAGACGCAGGGCCGACAGGGGCGACTTCTCGGAGGGCTTGAGGATGACATTGTTGCCGGCGGCCAGGGCCGGCGCGATCTTCCAGGCGGTCATCATCAGCGGGAAGTTCCAGGGCACGATGGAGGCCACCACCCCGATGGGCTCCCGCAGGACCAGGGCGAGACTGTCCTCGCCGGTGGGGGCGACCTCGCCGAAGAGCTTGTCGATGGATTCGGCATGATAGCGAAAGCAGGCGATGGCGCCGCTCATGTCCCCCAGGGAACTGGTCACCGGCTTGCCCATGTCCAGGGTATCGAGCAGCGCCAACTCGTGCTTATGGGC
>JAGXGN010000041.1 GCA_024636705.1 Halomonas sp. | reverse complement strand
GGGCTATGTGGTGCTGGGCCTCGCGCTGATCATCCTCTCCAACTACGCCTATTCCATGGGCGAGTCCTTCATCGCCGCCTTCCTGCCTGACCTGGGCCCACCGGAAGACATGGGCAAGATCTCCGGCTTCGGCTGGGCGCTGGGCTATGTGGGGGGGCTCTTCGCCGCGGGTTTCACGCTGCTGGTGCTGGGCGAGGCCTCGGCGGAAAACTTCGAGCGTGTCCGCTGGGTGGGGCCCTTCGCCGCGGGCTTCTTCCTGATCACCGCCATTCCCACCTTCCTCTGGGTCAAAGAGCGCGGCACCCCCCAGCCGCCCGGCAAGCCCTACGGCGAGATCGCCCGGGAGCGGGTCGCCACCACCCTGCATGAGCTCAGGCGCTTCCGCGACCTGGGGCTCTTCCTGGTCTCGCTGCTGTTTTCCATGGCCGGGGTCTACATCATCATCGCCTTCGCCTTCATCTACGGTGCCCAGGTCATCGGCTGGGACGAGTCGGTCCGCAACATCATGTTCATCATCGTGCAGATCACCGCCGCCGCCGGGGCACTCGGCTTCGGCTTCATCCAGGACCGCATCGGCACCAAGGTCACCTACCTGATCACCCTGGGCCTCTGGGTAACGGCGATCCTGGCGATCTGGGCTACGCCGGAAGTCACGGCTTTCCTCAACGACCGCCTGGGCCTCGACTGGCAGGCCCAGCACCTCTTCCTCTTCGTCGGCTGCCTGGCGGGGCTCAGCCTGGGTTCCAGCCAGTCGGCCAGTCGCGCCCTGGTGGGGCTCTTCTCGCCGCGCCGCAAGGCCGCCGAGTTCTTCGGCTTCTGGGGCCTGGCCAACAAGCTCGCCGGGGTGATCGGCATCGTGGCCCTGGGGCTGCTGCAATCGGTGGTCGGCCTGCAGGCCTCGATCCTGCTCTGTGTGGCGCTCTTCCTCATCGCCATCCTGATCTGCCTGGGCGTGAACCAGGCGCGCGGTCAGCAGGCCGCCCTCGACTGGGAAACCCGGGATCGGGAGGCACGCAATGGCGCCGGTCGTTCCTGATGGGGATATACTGATGGCGCCCGGTCTCAGGAGGGTGCAATGAGCGATGATGACAGGTCGATACGGCGAACCGGCCTTGGCATGATGCTGCTGTTCTGGGCGCTGTTCATCGGCATGGGGACCTGGTGGTTCCAGGGGTACCTCGAAAACCAGCGCAACCCCAATGCCCATCTGGTGAATGCCGTGACCGGCGAGGGGGACGCGGTGACCCTGGAGCGCAACCGCTCGGGCCATTTCGTGGCCACCGGCCGGATCAATGGCGAGCCCGTGGATTTCCTGCTCGACACCGGTGCCACCTATGTGGCCGTACCCGATGACCTGGCCGACAGGCTGGGGCTGGAGCGCAGCGGCAGTACCTGGTTCAATACCGCCAACGGCCGGGTACGTGGTGATCTCACGACCATCGATGAGATCAGCCTGGGCGGGTTTTCGGCCCGGGATGTGGCGGGTTCCATTAGCACCGGCCTGGATGGCGAGACGGCGTTGCTGGGCATGAGCTTCCTCAACCGTTTCGATATCGAGATTAGCAACGCACAGATGGTGTTGCGTCCCGCCCAGTGACCCCGAGGTTTCCTTGCCGGCCAGTCCTCTCGTTCGACGTCTTTTCCTTTTCCTGCGCCGCGATCTGCGGGGCTGGGTGTTTATGCTCTGGCGGGTCAAGCGTGAGGTGGTCGCCAACCGAATCACCATGCTGGCGGCCGGGGTGGCCTTCTATGCCATGCTGGCGCTCTTCCCGGCGATCGCCGCCATCATCTCGCTGTGGGCGCTGCTCCTCGAACCCCAGGACATGGCGCGTCAGATCGGCGAGTTGAGCGGCTACATGCCACCGGGGGCGGCCCGCCTGGTTCAGGAGCAGGCCCGGGAAATCGGCAAGCTCACCCAGGCCGGCCTCAGTGCCACCGCGCTGGGTGGCCTGGCGGTGGCCATGTTCATCGCCTCCAAGGGGGTGCGGGGCCTGCTGGTCGGATTGTCGGTGGTGAATGGCGAGACCGAGCGGCGGCGTCTCTGGCATCGGGTGCTGATGGTGGCCGTGTTGACCCTGGGGTTGATCGTCACCACCCAGCTGGCCATCGTCATCGCCGCCCTCTTTCCGCTGGTCATCCAGTGGCTCGGCCTCGAGGGGCCGCTATACATCCTGCTCAACCTGCTGCGCTGGCTGGTGCTGCTGCTGGTGCTGATGGCGGTCATCGCCGTCTTCTACCGCTATGGTCCCTATCGTCGCGCCCCACGCTGGGAATGGGTTCGCGTCGGTACCCTGAGCGCCACTCTGCTGTGGCTGCTGGGGCCCGCTACGTGGCCGATCTCGGCCAACTCTACGGCACCCTGGGAGCGGTCGTGGTGGTGATGCTGTGGTTCTGGCTGTCGGCCTTCGCCGTCCTCCTCGGTGCCCAGGTCAACGTGGAAATGGCCCGGCGACCGCCCGGTCGCGATGCCTCGCCGGGGCAGCGGCCGAGTCGGGGTCACACGCACAAAGGATGACGCCGGGGCAATGCCGGCAGGATGCGTTCGGGTGCCCCGGAAACGCCAGTAGGGTACGTAGATGGTCGAATTAGCAAGGCTGGACACCAGCCACGCTGGTTAACAAGGAACTGGTGACATGTCTATTTTTCGTCCCGGGCGTTTTGCAGTTGTTCCAGTTTTTCGTGCAGCAGTGATTCAAGCTTGACCAACTGTTCTCTGTTCTCATCGTTGGGTTTGTTGGTATACAGATTGATGTAGGTCTGTGTGATCTCACTGAGGATCGGGTGTAGTTTTTTGTAGTCTTCATCGGTCATGAGCATTCTCCTTCCGTTTATGATCGTGGTTACTACTACTATGGGTCATCCTGACTGTTGATCAAGGGGGATGGTTCACAGGCAAGTGACTTTCGCCATCATGATGGAAGGAGGTCAATCCTGTTTTATAGAAATCAAATCGTCTTCCGGACGAACTTCCGCTTCGTGCTGGACTGGCTCGTCGAGCGCCATGCGGAGCTGCTCGTCTGTCTTGCAGGCCTTGCTGGTGCGCCTGGTGATGCGCAAGGGGGCATTGTTTCGTACCTCGAAACTCCACTATGCCAAGATCGGACGATGTCGCTGCCGCTCCTGGTAGCGGCCGGTTTCGTCGAGGCGGACCCCGAGATGAGCCCGGCGGAAATTTGCGGCCAGTTGCATCCCGATGAGCTGCGCCGGCGCCTGGGCCTGTCGCCACCAAGGAGGCGCCGTTGGCTGGCCTTCTTCCAGGCGCAGGGGATTGCCGCGGTGGTCTGCCATGTCACTTGGCAGGATTCTCCATGAACGGAGCAGCGGTGTCGCCGTCCTATCGGGTGGGCGTGAGGGCCCTGTGCGATTTTACCGCGCGTACCGGCGACCTCGATCACCGCTTCACTCCCTCGCCCAGTGCCCGGGAGGGCATCGCCGGCCATGGCCTGGTGGCAGGGAGGCGCGGCGAGGCCTACCAGGCCGAGATTCCCCTGGCCGGCCGCTACGAGTGCCTGGCCGTCAGTGGCCGGGCCGATGGCTATGATCCGCTCGCCAATCGCCTGGAGGAGGTAAAGACCCACCGCGGCGACCTCTCGCGCATGGCCGACAACCAGTGGGCCCTGCACTGGGCCCAGGTCAAGGTCTACGGCGCCCTGCTGTGTGCCGAGCGTGGCCTCGATAGGCTCACCTTGGCGCTGGTCTACCTGGAGATTTCCACCGGCCGCGAGACGCTTCTCACGGAAGAGGCCACGGCGGTGGAGCTCCAGGCCTTCTTCACGACCCAGTGTCGGCGTTTCCTGGCCTGGGCCGAGCAGGAAACCGACCACCTGGCACATCGGGATGCGGCCCTGCGCGAACGGGCCTTTCCCCATGCCGACTTTCGTCCCGGCCAGCGTGCCCTCGCCGAAGGCGTCTACCAGGCGGCGGCCACCGGACGCTGCCTGCTCACCCAGGCACCCACGGGTATCGGCAAGACCCTGGGGACCCTCTTCCCCATGCTGGCGGCCATGCCGCGTCAGGGTCTCGATCGACTCGCCTTCCTGACCATGAAGACACCGGGGCGACGGCTGGCGCTGGATGCGCTGGCCATCCTGGGTGCGGGTGAGGCGCCGGGCGAGGCACAGGGTCAGGCGCAGAAGCTGCCCCTGCGGGTGCTGGAACTCACGGCCCGGGAAAAGGCCTGCGAGTACCCGGGTCGACCCTGCCACGGCGATACCTGCCCGCTGGCGGCGGGCTTCTATGACCGGTTGCCGGACGCGCGCCAGTCGGCGGTGGAGCGCGGCTGGCTGGATCGCGAGGCATTGCGCGAGGTGGCGCTGGCCCATGATGTCTGCCCCTACTACCTGGGCCAGGAGCTGGCGCGCTGGAGCGATGTGGTCATCGGCGACGTCAATCACTGGTTCGACATGAATGCCATGCTGTTCGGCCTGGCCAGGGACAACGGCTGGCGACTGGGCCTGCTGGTGGACGAGGCCCACAACCTGGTGGCGCGGGCCCGAGGTATGTACAGCGCCGAACTCGACCAGCGTCGCCTCAGCCGCCTGCGCCGCTCGGCACCGCAGGCCCTCTCGCGACCCCTGGGACGACTCGCCCGCCAGTGGCAGCGCGTGGTGAAGGAGGCGGACCTCCAGGAGGCCGGCGAGCTCGGTCGTCCCGCCTACCGGGTGCTCGACGCGCTGCCCGGGGCCATGGTCGCGGCCCTGCAGGGGGTGGCCAGCGCGATCACCGATCATCTGGCCGAACACCCCGATGACGCCGACCTCCAGGAGTTGCTGTTCGAGTCGCTGGCCTTCGGTCGACTGGCGGAGACCTTCGGCGATCATTCGCTCTGCGACCTCAGCCGGTATGGCCGAGGCCGCGCCGTGCTGGGGATACGCAACCTGGTGCCGGCGGACTTCCTGGTGCCGCGCTTCGAGGCGGCCCGCGCCAGCGTGCTCTTCTCGGCGACCCTGAGCCCGGCCCACTACCATCGCGACCTCCTGGGATTGCCGCCGACCACGGTCTGGCGGGAGGTCGACTCCCCCTTCGTTGCCGGGCAGCTTGAGGTGCGCATCCGTGGCGATATCTCGACCCGGCTGCGGGATCGCGAAGCCTCGGTGGCGCCCATCGTCGGCGAACTCGCCGACCAGCACCATCGCCGTCCGGGGCATTACCTGGCCTTCTTCAGCAGCTTCGCTTACCTGGAGGCGGTACTGGCGGCGTTTCGCGAGCGACACGGCGACATCCCGGTACGCGTCCAGCGCCGTGGCATGCGGGAGGCCGACCGCGACGATTTCCTGGCGGGCTTCGACGCCGGTGGAACGGGTATCGGCTTCGCGGTCCTGGGGGGCGCCTTCGCCGAGGGCATCGATCTGCCCGGCGACCGGCTGATCGGTGCCTTCATCGCCACCCTGGGCCTGCCGCCTTTCGATGCCTTCAACGAGGCCCTCAAGGCGAGACTGGAGGCGCGATTCGGTCGCGGTGACGATTACGCCTATCGCATTCCCGGTCTGATCAAGGTGGTGCAGGCGGCGGGTCGGGTAATCCGTGGCCCCGAGGATCGCGGTACCCTGGTACTGATGGATGACCGCTTCGCCAGACGCGATATCCGTGCCTTGCTGCCGGCCTGGTGGCAGGCCGGATGAGTCAGCGCGGCTGGCGGGGAACCTCTTCCACCCGGGTGGCGATGTCCTCGTCGGCCTCATAGAGCGCCTCGAGTTCCCGGGCCGCGTCCTGAATGGTCTGACGCTGCTGCTTCTCGTTGCCGAATACCGCCAGCTGGCGCATCAGCGCCTCCTCGTCGTGGGGGCGGAAGGTGTCGATGGTGTGCTGAGCCTGCTGCGGGGGAATGCCCAGGCCGATCAGGGCGTCGCGGGTCAGTTCGAGACTGGCGGGGAGCAGCTCGCGCACGATATGGGTGACCCCGGCTCGCATCAGCCGATGGGCATGGTAACGGTTGCGGGCCCGGGCATAGAGCTTGAGGTGCGGGAACTGGCGGCGGACCTGCTCGACGATGCGCATGGAGGCTTCCGTATCGCCCACCGCCACCACCATCACCCTGGCCTTTTGTGCGCCGGCGGCCTTGAGCAGGTCGATACGCGAGGCATCCCCGTAATAGACCTTGTTGCCATAGCGGCGCACCACCTCGACCTGGTCGGCGTTGATGTCGAGCACCGTGTAGGGGATCTTCAGCCCCTGGAGGGCCCGTCCCATGATCTGCCCGAAGCGTCCGAAGCCGGCGATGATGATCTGCGGGGACTCGTCGGTGGGGCTGTCGAAGGCCGGCTTGGGCCGGCGCGTGACGAACAGCCGTCGGATGCCGCGGACATGAAGCTGGAAGAGCAGTGGCGTGGTCGCCATGGACAGCGAGATCACCAGGATCAGCAGACTGACCAGGCCCTGGTCGAGCAGGGCCGTGGTCGCGGCGGCGGTGAGCAGCACGAAGCCGAACTCGCCCCCCTGGGACAGCAGTACCGCCAGGTTGGTGGCCTCCTTCCAGTTGTTGCGATAGAGCTTGGCCGCGACCAGCATGGCCAGTGCCTTGACGCCCACCAGGCCCAGCGTCAGGCCGATCACGGTCAGGGGGATTTCGGTCAGCAGGCCGATCTGGGCCATCATGCCCACCGCGATGAAGAAGAGTCCCAGCAGCAGGCCTCGGAAGGGCTCGATATCGGCTTCGATATTGTGACGATATTGCGAGTCGGCGAGCAGCACACCGGCGATGAAGGCACCCAGGGCCATGGAGAGCCCGGCGAGTTCCATCAGCAAGGCCGCGCCGATCACCACCAGCAGGACGGTGCCGGCGAAGACCTCGCGGCTACGCGTGGCGGCGGCGTAGTGGAACAACGGCCGCAGCAGGTAGTGACCGCCGACGATCAGTCCGGCGAAGGCGCCGGCGGCAATCAGTAACTCGGTGAGCAGGGGTATCAACCCATTCGCCAGCAGCGAGTCGGCGGCCAGGATGGGGATGATGGCCAGGACCGGGATCGCCGCCAGGTCCTGGAACAGCAGCAGGGCGAAGGCATGGCGACCGTGGCGGGTCTGGAGTTCCTTACGTTCTCCGAGCAACTGGAGCACCAGCGGCGTGGAGCAGAGCCCCATGCTGAAACCCACCACCAGGGCCGCCGCTGGCGGGAGGCCCAGCCACCAGGCGGCCAGGGAAAGCAGGCAGGTGGTCACTGCCACCTGGAGACTGCCGAAGCCGAAGACCGCCTTGCGCATCACCTTGAGGCGCGAGGGCTTGAGCTCCAGGCCGATGACGAAGAGCAGGAAGACGATTCCCACCTGGGAGAACTGCAGCACCGCCTCGGCATCGGCTACCAGGCCCAGTACGGAGGGGCCGATGACCACCCCGGCCGCCAGGTATCCGAGTACCTCGCCCAGGCCAAGGCGCTTGAACACCGGCACGATCAGCACCGCTGCGGCGAGGAAGATCACGGCGTTGAGCAGAAAGTCAGTGGCCAAGGGCGGCTCCTTTTGGGTCAGTGGCGGCTATTCTACCCCAGCGATTCCCCTTCATGGCCAGGCAAGGGGCGCGCCATCACGCCTCTGGATGGATCATGCTCGGGCATCATCCTGCCTGTCCGGCAGGGGCTCACCCTCGAGGGCCTTCCAGATATGCTCGGCCAGCCCTTTCCCGGCCTCCTGCATGGTCAGGTAGGTCCGGTCGGCGCCTGCCTCCATGATTCTTTCGACATGATCCTCGTAGAGCACATGGGAAATGATCAGGCCGTCGAAGCCCTTGAGCCGTAGCTGTCGCGCCGCGAAGGCCTTGGTGTCGATATGGTTCATGGCCAGCATCACGGCCTCGATGTTGTTGAGGGCGACGGCGTGCCAGAAGTTGGAGTCCTCGGCATCGGTATAGAGGACATTGCGTCCGGCCTGCTGCTGTGCGGACACGCGATACTGGTCGGAATCGATGCCGACCACCTTCAGCGAGCGCGCCGCCAGGGCGTCGTAAGCGGCGCTGCCCGTGCGCCCCATGCCCATGATCAGGATGTGGGCATCGCCGAAATCCGCGGGCTCCTCGTCGGGGTGACGCTGCTGCGTCTCGAAGCGCTGTAGGCGGCTCTCGAGGCGCTCGAAGAGGGGATGTGCCAGCCGGTTCAGGGGAGCAGCCACCAGGAAGGAGACCGCCACGGTGACCGCCAGGGGCACGATCCATTCCGGCAGCACGGCGGCGGAAACGATCAGGCCGAATTCGCTGTAGGCGGTCAGCCCAAGGCCGGCCAGGAAGGCATTGCGTGCCCGCATGCGGAACAGGATCAGCAGGAAGAAGAACAGCAACCCCTTCAGCGGCAGGATGAGCGCAAGGACCAGGGCAAACAGCAGATCACCCGAATCGGGCAGGCCCTGCATGCCGATCTGCAGGAAGAAGCCGACCAGGAAGATCTCCTTGATGCTCCAGAGGGCGTCGGACAATTGCTTGGCACGCGTGTGGCTGCCCAGCAGTACGCCCATGAGCAGTGCACCGATCTCGCCGCTGACGCCGACGGCCTGGAAGCCATACCCGCCGACGACGATGGCCAGCATCATGCCCATCAGCACCAGCAATTCATCGTGACCGCTGATGTCGAGCAGCTTGTGCAGCAGTGGCCGGGTGAACGGCAGGATGAGGATCCATAGCGCCCATATCGTGGGGGCCTGGCCGCTCCAGATGGCGATGACGGCCAGGGCGATGATGTCCTGGATGATCAGGATGCCGATGGCGGATCGGCCATGGAAGGCGCCGATTTCCCGCTTGGCTTCGAGGATCTTGGCGGCCAGCACCGTGCTGGAGAAAGCCAGGGAGATGGCGATCAGCAGGGCGATATTCCAGTCGAGGCCCATCAGGTAATGGATACCGGGAGCGAGGAGCCCCACGGTGATGGCGAAATGGGCCAGGCCGCCACCGATCACATGGGGCTGGACCAACTGGCCGAGCTTGAGCTTGAGGCCCACCGTGAAAAGCAGCAGCAGCACGCCGAGATGGGCGATTTGGTAGAGGATCTCGCCGCTGGTAGCGGGCAGGCCCAGGGGCCCGCCCAGGGCGTTGAGGGCGAACCCGGCGATCAGGAAACCGACCAGCGGCGGAAGGCCCACCTGCTTGACGGCGATGCCGCACAGGAAGGCGAAGGAGATCACGATGACTTCGAACATGGCAGTTGTCCCTGTGCCAGCGCCCAGACCCTTTGAGATGGGAAACGTCTTTTATCAGAATACGGACGAGGCCGCCATGCCTGTCGCGGGATAGGCCATGACGACGACGGCGAATCTCGTTATGCTGTAAAGATCTTCCCCTCTACCGCAAAAGAGCCTGCGCCATGAGTATCGAAGTGGGTGGCCTGCTGGGCCCCAAGGGATAGCGGACGTCCATCCGTCGCCTGTCAGCCATCGGGTCGCCTTCGTGCGGCCCGATGTCATTGGGGAAGCGGCTTCTGGGGAAGGGCGTTGTCCCTGGGTTCGTCGCGGTCGCATTTCACGCATTCCAGCAGGAGTCCCAGCCTCGAGCGTCGGCCGGCCTCGGTGATCACCCAGGGTTGCTCCGTCCAGGGCGGTTGATGGCGGACATGCTGGTTATGGCCACAGGCCAGCTCGGCCACCCAATGGCCTTCGTCGTCGCGATGGTAGTCGATGATGGGTTGCTGCATGGCGGGGTAGGGACCGGCAATGGCGGTGTTTCCAACGGTAGTCCGCGTCGGTCCGAACTTCAATCCTCGCTTTCCCGCCTGTCGCCGATAGGCAACGGGAAGGCGAGATCGTCGTTTTCGGGTATCCTTTACTCAATAGCGGCTGCCGAGGCTTGCTGGCCGCTCGCCCTGCCACTTTTACCTGCCGGTCAGGATGGATACAGAGGATGGACGAGAGTTTGAAACTTCAGGAACAGGAGCATGTGCTGATCATCGAGGACGATGAGCGGCTGGCCGAGTTGACCCACGACTACCTCCTGGCCAACGGCTTCCGGGTCTCGATCGAGGCCGATGGCGCCCGTGGTGTCGAACGGATACTGGCATTGCAGCCGGATCTGGTGATCCTCGACCTTATGCTGCCCGGGGAGGATGGCCTGTCGATCTGTCGCCGGGTGCGTCCCGACTATCCCGGTCCCATCATGATGCTGACCGCCCGCACCGACGACATGGATCAGGTGCTGGGTCTGGAAATGGGCGCCGATGACTATGTCTCCAAGCCGGTCCAGCCCAGGGTGCTGCTGGCCCGAATGCGGGCCCTGCTGCGACGCACCGACATCGTCGAACCCGAGGGGGGTGCGCGCCTTGCCTTCGGCGACCTCGACATCGACAGCGCCACACGCGAGGCCTGGCTGAGTGGTGAACGCATCGACCTGACCAGTGCCGAGTTTGACCTGCTGTGGCTGCTGGCGAGCAATGCCGGGCGTGTCCTGACCCGCGAGGAGATCTTCTCCCAGCTGCGTGGCATCCGCTATGACGGCCAGGATCGCGCCATCGACGTGAGGGTGTCGCGAATCCGCCCCAAGATCGGCGACGATCCCAACCAGCCTCATCGCATCAAGACGGTTCGCAGCAAGGGCTATCTCTTCGTCAGGGATAGCTGAGCCATGCGGCGTTCGCTGGCCGACAGTACCTTCCTGCGTGTCTATGTGCTCCTGGCCCTGGCGCTGCTGTTGACCTTCGGCCTGGCCCTGATCGGTCTGGCCATGGTCGATCAGGTGCGGCGCGAATACTACCGCGAGCAACTCGCCCAGGCGCCCATGCAACTCCTGGTGGAGGTTCTCGTCGACCTTCCCGAGGAACGGCGAATCCCCTGGCTGGAACAGCACTCCGCGCAACTGGACATGGCCATGATGCTCTATCCCGTTGATGCCATCTCCCTGAACTATTTTGAACGCACCCGGCTGGCAAACGGCCGGGTGCTGGTCAAGTCGCGTGGTGACCATGGCTGGCGCCTCCAGCAGCGGCTGCCGGGTAGTGACCGGTTGCTGGAGGTGGACCTGGCGGGACTCAGCGAGCAGCAACTGCGCGGCTTGACCGAGCTCTTCGGTGACTGGCTGTCCGGTGTCCAAGGCCAGGAACGTCAACGGCGTCTGCAGCGGGTCGCGCGGGGCAGCATCCCGGTCGAGCTCAGCGACCGGGTACCGGAAGGGCTCTATCCCCCCCAGCTGTCACGGCTGGAGGAGGGCGAGGTGGTGATCCGGCTGCTGCCGGGGCGCTGGTCGATGTCGATGTTTCTGCGTCTCGAGGGCCCGGACACCTCTGCCCGCTGGCTGGTCATCGGCCCGGTGACGGCCTTCGAGCCCATGCCGGGAGCGCTTCAGCTGTTCCTTATTTTCATCCTGCTGGGCGTTCTGGCGGTGACCATCTACCTGATCGTCCGGGGGGTGGAGGCGAGGGTGGCACGGCTCGAGCTGGCAGCGACCCGTATTGCCGGCGGGCGCCTGGATACCCGAGTCAAGGTCGAGAGCAGTGATTTCCTGGGGCGACTGGGCATGGCCTTCAATGGCATGGCGACCCAGGTGCAGTCGCTGTTGCGCGCCCAGCAGGACATGATCCGGGCCGTGTCCCATGAATTGCGTACCCCGGTGGCGCGAATCCGCTTCGCCGTCCAGATGGTCGAGGACATGACCGATGACGCGCCGATTCGACGTCAGCTGCGGGGTATCGACGGCGACATCGACGAGCTCGATGGCCTGATCGACGAGATCCTGACCTATGCGAGGCTGGGGAACGAGTCCGCCAATGGCATGGAGCTCGAACTCACCCTGGTGGACTGCCGCGCCATGGCCGAGCGGGTGATCGATGCCCTGAGTCCCCTCCATGGCCATCTGCGGATCGAGCTCGCCGAGGGGGAAGAGGTCGACGTCAAGGCCGAGTCGCGTTACCTGCAACGGGCCTTGCAGAACCTGGTGGCCAATGCCTGTCGCCATGCGCGGTCCCGGGTTGTGATTCGCCTCCATGGGGAGGCCCGACTGGTCCGCCTGGACGTGGAGGATGACGGCCCCGGTATTCCGGCCTCGGAGCGACTGCAGGTCTTCAAGCCCTTCGCCCGGCTGGACGACAGTCGCACGCGGCGTTCGGGTGGGTATGGTCTGGGCCTGTCCATCGTGCAGAAGG
>JAGXGN010000004.1 GCA_024636705.1 Halomonas sp. | reverse complement strand
TCGATACCCCGTCCTATACCCATGAACGCCTCATCACCGGTGGTGGCCGTGCCAGCGCGCAGATCCCCGCCTTCAACTGGGTCAACACCGTGCTGGGCAACGTCAAGAACGCCATCACCGGTAGCTACCATGCCATCCGTGGCCAACATGCGCCGCGCTACCTGGCCGAGTTCGAGTACCGCTTCAATCGGCGCTATGACCTCAAGGCCATGATCCCGCGCTTTCTCACCGTGGCGGCGAGAACGCCGCCGATGCCGTACCGGTTCCTGAAGATGGCTGAGCCATATACATAATCAGGATATTTTTTGAAAAATTAAGTAAATAACTTTTGTTGGTATGATGCCTAGAGTCAATCATACCAAAGTATATGTTGAACAAAATCTTGGTATGTTACACATTGACAAGGCCAATGTGACGCCGCTTTAGATCTTCTATAACACTGAGCCGGAACAACCGACTTCGGGCGCAAAACAGGCGCACGAGTAAGACTGAAGTCCAACAGATCAACATTGAAGGAGAAGACTATGTTGAACAAAAAGCTGATGGGGGCCTCCGCCCTTGCTCTTGCCCTGACCGCTGGCGCGGCGATCGCCGATACCTCGGATAAGCGCATCGCGCTGTCAAACAACTACGCCGGAAACAGCTGGCGCCAGGCGATGCTGCAGAGCTGGGAGAAAGTGACCAGCGCTGCCGTGGCCGAGGGTGTTGTCGCAGAGGCGCCAGCCTTCACCACCGCCGAGAACCAGGTGACTGAACAGGCTGCCCAGATCCAGAACCTGATCCTTCAGGGTTACGATGCCATCGTCATCAACTCGGCTTCGCCCGATGCTCTCAACGGTGCGGTCAAGCAAGCCTGTGACGCCGGTATCGTGGTGGTTTCGTTCGACGGCATCGTCACCGAGCCCTGTGCCTACCGCATCGCAGTTGACTTCAAGGAAATGGGTCGGCTCCAGGTGCAATATCTCGCCGAGCGTCTCCCCGATGGCGGCAACCTGCTCGAAATCCGCGGCCTCGCCGGTGTGTTCGTTGATAATGAGATTTCCGCAGGCATCAACGAGGAAGTGGACAACCACGCGCAGTTTCAGATCGCTGGTTCGGTGCATGGCGACTGGGCGCAGGACGTGGCGCAGAAGGCCGTTGCGGGCATCTTGCCCTCCCTGCCGGAAATCGTTGGCGTGGTCACCCAGGGCGGCGACGGTTACGGCGCGGCCCAGGCCTTTGCGGCCGCTGGTCGTCCGACCCCGCTCATTGTGATGGGAAATCGCTATGACGAACTCCTGTGGTGGAAGGAGCAGAAGGACGCCAACGGCTACGAGACCCTTTCGCTCTCGATTGCTCCGGGCGTGTCAACGCTCGCGTTCTGGGTAGCCCAGATGGTGCTCGACGGCCAGGACGTTCCGCAGGACCTGACGGTGCCATTTCTGCAGATCACTCAGGACACCCTTGAGGAGTCGCTGGCCAACACCCAGCCGGGCGGTGTGGCGAACGTCGAGTATTCACGGGAAGACACGATGGACGTCGTGGCCGAAAACTGATTGCACTCCAAGGGCAAGGGCAGGGATATGACCCCTTCGACACGGAAAATTGTCACCTTCGAGAAGGTCGCTAAGCACTTCGGTGCCGTCAAGGCGCTCAACGGTGTCGATCTACACGTGGACAGGGGCGAGTGCCTTGGCCTTGTCGGCCATAACGGGGCCGGCAAGTCGACGCTGATGCATGTGCTTGCCGGTACCCTCAGCCCGAGTTTCGGCACCATCGCCGTATATGGCGAAGATATTACCTCGAGCTACGACGTGGGGGTGGCAAACGCCAACGGCATCCGCTGCGTTTTCCAGGAGTTGTCGCTCTGCCCAAACCTGACAGTCGCCGAAAACACCCGCATCTTCCATCCCTCGCTGAAGGGCTGGGGTTGGAAGCGCCGCGCCTCCGCCCTGATCCGAACCAAGCTCGACGAGATTTTCCCCGACCATGGCATCCTGCCCGATGACATTGTGGGCGATCTGTCGATCGGCAAGCGGCAGATGATCGAGATCGCCCGTGCCTTCACCGTAACCGAAGCACCGCTCAACCTTGTCATTCTCGACGAACCGACCTCGTCTCTTGATGCGGTGACCTCGGCGCAGTTGCTCGACTACGTGCGAAGGGTCGGAGGTGAGGATCAGAGCTGCATCCTCATCAGCCACATGCTTGGAGAGGTTCTCGAATACACCGATCGGATAGCGGTGATGAAGGACGGCGCCGTGGTTGCCAATCGATCTACTAAGGATTTCGACCGCGACAGCCTGGTCAAGGCCATGGGCAATGTTGTCGAGATGGCCGAGATCCAGAAGCACGAAGCATGCGAACGCGTCCGGGGTGAGACGCCTCTGGTGCTCGAGGCGGCCACCGACGGGGCCGATAGCGTGGCGTTCAGGGCCCATAAGGGCGAGATCATCGGGCTGGCTGGGTTGGCAGGACATGGCCAGACAGCCCTGCTTTTGAAAATCTACGACGCCGCCACGAAAAGGCGTCCGGATTTGCGTATCGACGGGCCCCTGGCGCTGGTAGCGGGCGACCGGCAGACCGACGGCATTTTCCACCTCTGGTCCATCGCGCAAAACATTGGTGTGCGATCATTGCCCCGCATGGTGAAACGCGGTCTGATCGACCCCTTGGCCGAGACGGCTCTTGGCGAAGAGTGGAAAGACCGCATCAAGATCAAGGCGCCCGACATGAACGACAATATCCTGTCGCTTTCGGGCGGTAACCAGCAGAAGGCGCTGTTTGCCCGAGCCCTCGCCTCGGATGCCTCGATCACTCTGATGGACGATCCGATGCGCGGTGTCGACGTGGGCACCAAGCTCGAAGTCTACGACCTGATTCGTGCCGAGGCCGAAAAGGGCCGGACCTTTCTGTGGTATACAACCGAGACCGACGAGCTGAAGAACTGCGACCACACCTACGTCTTCCGCGAGGGGGTGATCGTCGCAGACATCGCGCGCGTAGATTTGTCGGAAGAGATAATCCTGCAATCCTCGTTCAAGGAGCACGCGTGATCATGCTCGCCTACCTGACATCTCCAAAATTTCTCAGGTCTGCTCTTCCGGGCGCGTCCTTCGCCTTCCTGCTCTTGGCAATTTTTTATGTCCAGCCCAACGCGATGAGCTATTTCGGGTTGAACATGATGCTGCAATATTCGGTACCCATCGCCTTGGCGACCATCGCGCAGATGTTCATCCTTACGGTAAACGACCTCGACCTGTCGATCGGTGCCTTCGTGGGGCTCACCGCGAGCATCGGGGCCACGTTGCTGGCCGACACGCCGCTGCTCGGCGTTTTGGCGTTGGCGGGCGCAGTGGCCGGATATGCGCTCCTCGGCGCACTCATCCATTGGCGCAACCTGCCATCAATCGTGGTAACCCTGGGCATGTCCTTCGTCTGGCTCGGCATCGCCGTGCTGATCCTACCCACGCCGGGCGGCACCGCTCCCGGCTGGGTCAAGTCGATCATGGCGTTACAGCTACCTTTTGTGCCATTCCCGATTGTAGCGGCGCTGGTGATCGGCATTGTCGTGCACCTATTCTTGATGACATCGAGCTTCGGCGTGGTGCTCCGTGGTGCCGGCGGCAATGCTCGTGCGGTTGGCCGGGCCGGCTGGTCGCTCCTGAGGATCAAGGTGTTGATGTACGCCGCAGCCGGTTTGTTCGGCGTGCTCTCGGGCCTGTCTCTCATCGGTCTCACTTCGGCGGCCGACGCACATATCGCCGACCGCTACACGCTCTACGCCATCGCTGGAGTTATCCTCGGGGGCGGTGAGTTTGTCGGCGGTCGGGTTTCGCCCATCGGCGCGGTGATCGGGGCGCTCACGCTCACCCTGACCGGCTCTTTCCTCATCTTTCTCAAGATTTCGCCCGACTGGCAGATCGGCGCTCAGGGCGCGGTGCTGATCATCGTGCTGGCGCTTCGGGCGCTGATCAAACGGCGCGAGGCCTGAGCCATGACCCACGTGCGGCAGATTGTTGAAAAACCCTGGATCTGGTCTTTTGTCGGCATGTTCCTGGTGTGGCTCGCCACAGTGCTTTACACCGGCGGCACCGGCGCTACCCAGGTGATCACTGCGGCGCTGTCTTTTGCGACGTTCACTGTCATCGTCGGCATCGGGCAGATGTTCGTGATCACTACCGGGCCGGGCAATGTGGACCTCTCGATCCCGTCCACCATCGCGCTCTCGGGCGTGCTGGCGATGAAGATCATGGGCGGCTCCGACGCGATGCTCGCCGTCGGCCTTGGGGCTTCGCTTGCTAGCGGATTCGCTGTCGGCGTGTTCAACTACATGCTGATCCGTCTGTTGCGGATTCCTCCCATCATTGCCACGCTTTCATCGAGCTTCCTCATACTATCGACGGCCATCGCCTATGGCCGCGGGCTGAAGATTAAGCCGCCCCGCATGCTTGCGGACTTCACCTCGGCGCAGGTTGCCGGCGTGCCAATACTCGCCGTCGTGATCATCCTTTTCGCGGTGGGCATGAGTATCTTGCTTAATCGTACGCTCTACGGTCGCTCGGTCTTGGCTATCGGCCAGAACATGCGGGCGGCACGGCTCGCGGGGATCCGGGTGGAGCGTATCCGCTTCGCCACCTATACTCTGAGCGCGGTGCTCGCGGCGATTACGGGTTTCCTTCTCGCTGGCTTCTCCGGCGGCGCCTCACTCAACATGGGTCAGGAATATCTACTGGCATCAATCGCGGTAGTGGTGATCGGCGGCACCTCGGTGGCCGGCGGTAAGTCTAACGTGCCTGGCATCTGGGGCGCGGCGATGTTCATGTTCCTGTTGGTGACGATGCTCAATACCTTCGGGGCCAGTGCAGGGATCCGACTGATCCTGACCGGCATCATTATCGTGACGGTCATAACCATCGCCGGGGGTGACAAGCCGGCAAGATAGGGGAAGCGCGATAACCATGGTTGGCGATAACTACGAATACTACGATCGGCGGTTCTTCGATCTCACCGTTCCCATCGCCGATATCGAACTGCTGTATGACGGCTGCCGCTGGGCCGAGGGTCCGGTCTGGTTTAATGACCATTCGGTGTTGATCTTTAGCGATATCCCTAACCAGCGCCAGTTGCGCTGGATCGAAGGGCAGGGGGTGAGCGAGTTTCGCACCCGCACCGAGTATGCCAACGGCAGCACCCGCGACCGGCAGGGCCGGCTGGTGAGCTGCGAACACGGTGGCCGGCGGGTGATCCGGCAGGAGCCTGATGGCTCGATCACCACGATTGTCGAGCGGCACGACGGCAAGCGCCTCAACTCGCCTAACGATGTTGTGGTCAAATCGGATGGCACGGTGTGGTTTACCGACCCCGATTACGGCATCCTGTCGGACTACGAGGGCTACAAGTCCAGTCGCGAACAGAATGGCTGCTACGTGTTCTGCTGTGACCCCGAAACCGCCGAGACGCTGATCGTCGCAGATGACTTCGTGAAACCCAACGGACTTTGTTTCAATGCCGACGAGAGCGAGCTCTACATCGCCGACAGTGGCCGCAGCCACGATCCCGACGGGCCGCACCACATTCGGGTATTTAGCGTGAACCCCGACAACACACTTTCGAGCGGGCGGGTGTTCTGCGAGGTCGACCCGGGCGTGCCCGACGGCTTCCGGCTAGACGTGCACGGTAACGTCTGGACTTCCTGCCAGGACGGCGTGCTCTGCTTCGCGCCCGATGGCACCGTGCTGGGTAAGATCCGGTTCCCGTCAATGGTGTCGAACCTCACCTTTGGTGGACCGCGCCGCAACCGCCTGTTTGTCACCGCCACCAACGCCGTCTGGGCCGTCTACGTGGCGACAACGGGCATCCAGAAGCCCTGAGGATTATCTGAAGAGGGTGCCATGCTCACAGGAAAACATCTGATCGCCGGCGAGTGGGTCGCGGGCAAATCACCTTTTTCTCAGAACCCGTGAGCTGTTCGTGTTCGCCGTCAGCTGCTCGGCGCTTGTGGATGCCGCCTGCGTATCGGCCGAAGCGGCGTTCTGGGGCCACGGCTATTCGAGCCTTGCGGCGCGGCCGCGGCGCCGCGCACAAGGTCCCGTTCGTTGCCGCGGTGCAGACCGATGACGACGGCCATCCGCAGCGCGTTCAGCTGCGCCGCGTGAGCGGTTTCACCCGGGCTGAGCTGCAGCCGCTATGCCCAGGCTGCCATCGCGCCCGGCAGCCAAGTGATCAGCGATGGCCTGGGGTGTTTCCGGGCCTTCGATACCCCGACCTACACCCATGAGCGCCACATCACCGGTAGTGGCCGTGCCGGCACGCAGATCCCCGCCTTCAACTGGGTCAACACCGTGCTGGGCAACGTCAAGAACGCCATCACCGGTAGCTACCATGCCATCCGTGGCCAACATGTGCCGCGCTACCTGGCCGAGTTCGAGTACCGCTTCAATCGGTGCTACGACCTCAAGGCCATGATCCCGCGCTTTCTGACGGTGGCGGCGAGAACACCGCCGATGCCGTACCGGCTCTTGAAGCTGGCTGAGCCATATACATAATCAGGTCGACTAATAGAGAGAGGAAACAATGAAGATCACGCGTTTGAAGACCTGGCAGGTACCGCCTCGCTGGCTCTTCCTGAAGATCGAGACCGACGAGGGTGTCTTCGGTTGGGGAGAGCCCGTCATCGAGGGACGCGCCGCCACCGTGGAGGCCGCGGTCCATGAGTTCGCCGACATGCTTGTCGGCGAGGATCCCCACCGTATCGAGCACCTCTGGAACCTCATGTATCGTGGCGGCTTCTACCGTGGGGGGCCGATCCTGATGAGCGCCATCGCCGGGATCGATCAGGCCCTCTGGGATCTCAAGGGACGCGATCTGGGGGTTCCCGTGCATCAGCTGCTGGGCGGCGCCTGTCGGGAACGGATGCGGATGTATGCCTGGACGGGGGGGGATCGTCCCAGCGAGGTGGGCATGGGTGCCCAGGCCCTGGTCGACCAGGGGTTCACGGCCTTCAAGATGAACGGTACCGCGGAAATGGCCATCGTCGATTCCCATGCGCGTATCGACGAGGCGGTCGCTCGGGTGGCCGAGGCCCGTCAGGCGGTGGGTCCCGAGGTGGGTATCGCCATCGACTTCCATCGTCGGGTCCATCGCCCCATGGCCAAGGCACTGCTCCGCGAGCTCGAGGCCTTCCACCCGATGTTCGTGGAGGAGCCCGTGTTGCCGGAGCACCTGCCCAGTCTCAAGCAGATTGCCGGGGGGCTCGGTTACCCCATCGCCACCGGTGAGCGGCTGTTCACCCGCTACCAGTTCCGCGACCTGCTCGCCGATGGCATGGTCGATATCATCCAGCCGGATATCTCGCACTGTGGTGGCATCAGCGAGGCCATGCGCATCGCCAGCCTGGCGTCCTGCCATGATGTCGCCCTGGCGCCGCACTGTCCGCTGGGACCCCTGGCCCTGGCTGCATCGCTCCAGGTGGATGCAGTCAATCACAACGCCTTCATCCAGGAACAGAGCATGGGGATTCACTACAACCAGGACAATGACGTCCTCGATTACCTGGTCGACAAGTCGGTGCTGGCCATCGAGGATGGCTATTGCCGGATTCCCGAGGGGCCGGGACTGGGGGTGGAGATAGATGAGGCCTTCGTCGAGGAACGGGCCAAGGTCGGCCATCGCTGGCGCAACCCCCTGTGGACTCATGAAGATGGCTCGGTGGCCGAATGGTGAGGATCGCCTTGCTCAGTACGCTGTCATCCGGCCAGCCGGCACGACGGTGGCGGACGCCATGAGGAGAAATGGATGAACGACAACCCCCGTGCCCTGCAGGCCGCCCTGGCGGGCTGTCCGCTGGTCGCCATCCTGCGTGGCATACGGCCCGACGAGGTGCTGGCGGTAGCCGATGCGCTGATCGCCAGCGGCTTTCGCATGATCGAGGTACCGCTCAACTCGCCGGATCCCTGGGACAGCATTGCGCGACTGAAGGCGCATTGTCCGGCGGATATCCTAATTGGTGCCGGTACCGTGCTCTCGGTGAAGGACGTGGGGCGTCTGGCTAGTCTGGACGCCTCCTTGCTGGTGACGCCCAATACCGATGTCGAGGTAATTCGTGCCGGGCGAGACGCCGGGCTGGCCCCCCTGGTCGGTTGCATGACACCCACCGAGGCCCTCGCGGCGGCTCGCGCCGGTGCCTGTGCCCTCAAGCTCTTCCCGGCAGGGAGCCTCGGCACCGGGTATTATCGTGACCTGCGCGCCGTCTTGCCCGCCGATCTGCCGGTGCTGGCGGTGGGTGGCATCGGTGTCGATGAGATGGCTGGCTGGCAGGCCGCCGGTATCGCGGGTATCGGCCTGGGCGGTAGCCTCTATGCGCCGGGGCGCTCGAGTGACGAGGTTGGCCGCCGTGCTGCCGCCCTGGTCGGCGAATGGCATCGCCTCCGGGCAACGCCGGGGACAGCAACATGAGCGAGACCTTCATCGCCATCGATTGGGGGACGAGCAATTTTCGCGCCTTCCTGGTGGATGGCAAGAGCGGACGATGTCTCGCCGAGAAACGCTCGTCCGCGGGCCTGAAGTCACTGGACCCGCAGCAGTTTCCCCACTATTGCCGGGAGCAGCTGGCCGAATGGCGGACGAAAACTGGAGGAAATTCACCGCTCCCCGTCTATCTCGCCGGCATGGTCGGGGCGCGCAGTGGCTGGGTCGAGGCACCTCAGTTGGAGATGCCGCTGACCCTGGAGGCTCTTGCGGAGAACCTGATGCCCGCCCCCGGGCTGGACAATGCCTGGCTGGTACCCGGTGCCAGGATGGTGACGCCGTCCCATGTGGACGTGATGCGCGGAGAGGAGGTGCAGGCCTTCGGCGCCCTGTCACTGGTAGGAAGGGCGAGCGGCCTCTGCTGCCTGCCTGGGACTCACAGCAAGTGGGTCAGTGCCCGGGACAATACCCTGATCCATTTCACGACATTGATGACCGGTGAGCTCTTCCATGCGTTGCGCTTCCATACCCTGGTGGGCCAGCCGGTGCCTCGGGAGGAGGTTTTCGATGCAGCGGGTTTCGATCAGGGGCTCGAGGCTTCCCGCCATCCGGCGGGTCTCCTGCATGCGCTCTTCGAGGCGAGAAGCCGATATCTTCATTCGGGTCTTGAACCAGAGCAGGTCGGCAGCTTTCTCTCGGGCGTGCTGATCGGTAGCGAACTCGCCGCCATGCAACCGCGAATCGAAGCAGAGAAGGGAGTCGTTCTGATTGGGTCACGCGAGCTCAATGCGAGCTACCGGCGGGCCATGGATATACGTGGGCTGGCCGTCTGCCCGGTAGAGGCAGACAGGGCCAGCATCGAGGGGATCCGGCTGATAAATCGGTGCCGTTCCGGATCCCCCGGATAGTCAGTCGGCGAGCGCTGGTCCGCCTCGTTATGCCGTGCTGCTGTAAATTGTGCTATCAACTGCCGCGCACCGCCGTGAGATCCGGCAGCCAGGTCACGATCCCCGGGAAGGCGATCAGGATGACCAGCACGACCAGCAGTGCCTCATAGTAGGGCAGCATCGCCTTGACCAGTTGCTCCATGGATACGTTGCCGACCCCGCACCCCACATAGAGGCAGGTGCCCACCGGGGGCGTGAGCAAACAGATCCCCATGATGTAGGCCATCAGGACGCCGAAGTAGACCGGATCCACGCCCACTGAGGTGGCGATCGGCGTCAGTATCGGCGCCATGATGACCATGGCGGGGGTCAGATCCATCACGAAGCCGAACAGGATCAGGGGGGATTGACGGCGGAATGATGATGCCGATCACCGAGGAGACGGTATTGATGGCGGTGGCATGGGGCGCCGAGTAGCCCTGCTGTTTCATGGAGG
>JAGXGN010000040.1 GCA_024636705.1 Halomonas sp. | reverse complement strand
GGTCAGGGCAAAGGCCAGGGGTACGAGCAACACGAGATGGCTCCCGACCTGCAATCCCACCAGGGCGGCAAGGGAGGGCAGGCGCCGCAGGCTCGCCCAGAGGGCCTCGAAGGCCAGACGGTAGTGGTTGTCCCGGGGGCGAACGGCGACCAGGATCATGCCGGCCTGTTGCAGATAGAGGACCAGGAAGGTCACACCGACAGCGGCGAGTATCCACAGGACGCCGCCCGGGGTCATCAGGAGGTCGAGCATCTCGGCATTGGTGATGATCGGGGTCCCGAAGCGACCCAGCAGATAGGCCAGGCTCCAGGCTATCCCCGGCAGCACCAGACTCGATGCCAGCAGGGTAAAGAAGAGGTGATAGGCAACCAGTGGGCGGAAGTGCTCACGTAGGGTGCGCAGCAGATCACCACTCAGTTGGGCAAGGGCCAGCATAGGCGAAGACGTGTCGATGGCATGGGCTCAGGTTGACACTTCCAGTCGTCAAGCGGCAAGCGTCGAGAGGGCCGCTTTTGCTCCGACGACCGGCTGAACGAAAAAACGCCCCACCAGGGGGCGTTTCGGTCTTCGGCTCCGGCCGCCGAGGGCGACCTTCGATGTTGCGAGCATCGGAGTCGGCGGACAGGGTATCAGGCTTCCTGGGTCACGGGAATGACGTTGGAGGCAGCATTCTGATACTCCTCGATTTCGTGGAAGTTCATGTAGCGGTAGATCTCGCCGGCCATGGCGTCGAACTCGCCCATGTAGCGGCGATATTCGTCGACGCTGGGCAGCCGACCCTCCACGGCGGCCACGGCGGCGAGCTCGGCAGAGGCGAGATAGACATCGGCACCGTCACCCAAGCGGTTGGGGAAGTTGCGGGTGGAGGTGGAGACCACGGTGCTCTTGGCGGCCACGCGGGCCTGGTTACCCATGCACAGGGAGCAGCCGGGCATTTCCATGCGCGCCCCTGCGCGGCCATAGATGCCGTAGTAGCCTTCCTCGGTCAGCTGATGCTGGTCCATCTTGGTCGGCGGCGCCAGCCACAGGCGCGTCTTCAGGCTGTCGGCCGGTTGCTTCTCGAGCAGCTTGCCCGCGGCGCGGAAGTGGCCGATGTTGGTCATGCAGGAACCGATGAAGACCTCGTCGATCTTCTGACCGGCCACGTCGGAGAGCAGGCGGGCATCGTCCGGGTCGTTCGGGGCACAGAGGATGGGTTCCTTGATCTCTTCCAGGTCGATCTCGATGACCTCGGCATAGTCGGCGTCGGCATCGGCGCGCATCAGACTGGGGTTAGCCAGCCAGTCTTCCATGGCCAGGATGCGGCGCTCGATGGTGCGGCGATCGCCGTAACCGCTGTCGATCATCCACTTGAGCAGGGTGATGTTGGAGCTCAGGTACTCGGCGACCGACGCCTCACTCAGGGTGATGGTGCAGCCGGCGGCAGAGCGCTCGGCGGAAGCGTCGGAGAGCTCGAAGGCCTGCTCGGCGGTGAGGTCATCCAGGCCCTCGATCTCGAGGATCCGCCCGGAGAAGGCGTTCTTCTTGCCGGATTTTTCCACCGTCAGAAGCCCCGCCTTGATGCCGTAGTAGGGAATGGCATGGACCAGATCGCGCAGGGTCACGCCCGGCTGGCGCTTGCCCTTGAACCGCACCAGCACGGATTCCGGCATGTCCAGCGGCATCACACCGGTGGCCGCGGCGAAGGCCACCAGCCCGGAACCGGCCGGGAAGGAGATGCCCAGCGGGAAACGGGTATGGGAATCTGCGCCGGTGCCCACGGTGTCGGGCAGCAGCATGCGATTCAGCCAGGAGTGGATGATGCCGTCACCGGGACGCAGCGAGACGCCACCGCGGTTCATGATGAAGTCCGGCAGGCTGTGGTGGGTGTCCACGTCGACCGGCTTCGGATAGGCGGCGGTGTGGCAGAAGGACTGCATGACGAGGTCGGCCTGGAAGCCGAGACACGCCAGGTCCTTGAGCTCGTCGCGCGTCATCGGGCCGGTGGTGTCCTGGGAGCCGACGGTGGTCATCTTCGGTTCGCAGTACGTGCCGGGGCGCACCCCGTCCAGGCCACAGGCCTTGCCGACCATCTTCTGGGCCAGGGTGTAGCCCTTGCCGGAATCCCGGGGTTGCTCGGGCAGGCGGAAGACATCGGAGGGCGCCAGGCCCAGGGACTCGCGCGCCTTGGTGGTCAGGCCACGCCCGATGATCAGCGGGATACGACCACCGGCCCTGACTTCGTCGAGGATCAGCTGTGTCTTGAGCGCGAAGGTACTGAGCACCTCATCGGTGTCGTGCCGGCACACCTTGCCCGCATAGGGATAGACATCGATGACGTCGCCCATCTCGAGATTGGAAACGTCCATCTCGACGGGCAGGGCACCGGAATCTTCCATGGTGTTGAAGAAGATCGGGGCGATCTTGCCACCGAAACAGAAGCCGCCAGCGCGCTTGTTCGGCACGTAGGGAATGTCGTCACCGAAGAACCACAGCACGGAATTGGTGGCCGACTTGCGTGAGGAACCGGTGCCGACCACATCACCCACATAGGCGACGGGGAATCCCTTGGCCTTGACCTCATCGATCTGCTTGATCGGGCCGGTGGTCCCGGGTTCGTCAGGCTGGATGCCCTCACGCTCGTTCTTGAGCATGGCGTTGGCATGCAGCGGGATATCCGGACGCGACCAGGCATCGGGTGCCGGGGAGAGATCATCGGTGTTGGTCTCGCCGGGCACCTTGAAGACGGTGAGGATGATCTTCTCGGCCAGTGCCGGCCTGGACAGGAACCATTCGGCGTCTGCCCAGGACTGCATGACCGCGCCGGCGATCTCGTTGCCAGACCGGGCACGGTCCTCGACGTCATGAAAGGCGTCGAACATCAGCAGGGTGTGCTTGAGCTGTTCCCCGGCTTCCCGGGCGAGATCCGCATCGTCCAGCAGTTCGACCAGGGTGGCGATATTGTAGCCGCCCTGCATGGTGCCCAGCAGCTTGACCGCGTGGATCCTGTCGATGACCGGCGACTGTGCCTCACCCTTGGCAATGGCGGTAAGGAAGCCTGCCTTGACGTAGGCCGCTTCGTCCACACCCGGCGGGACCCGGTTGGTGATCAGGTCGAGGATGACCTCTTCCTCTCCCGCCGGTGGCGTCTTGAGAAGCTCGATCAAGGATGCGACCTGTTCAGCGGTCAACGGCTTGGGTGGCAAGCCGCTGGCGGCTCGCGCTTCGACTTCCTGGCGATAGGCTTCAAGCACGTGGGTGTCCTCATCGGTGTTGGTGGCCGGACAGCGAGGAGCAAGAGCGTCGCGAGATCGCCTCCGGCGGGTGGGATAAGCCATGGATCGATGACTCTCGAGTGCGCTTCATTCTAGGGGAAACTGTCGACAATGTTAAGGCAGGCCCCTGATGACGGCCTTGAACTTTGGTCGTCGACAGCGCCTTTTGCGGCGAAAGCCGGTATGCCCGTCGTCGCCTGTCGCGTTATCATGCAGCGCCAGTCGAGTCGCCAATCCTCTGCCTTTTCTTGGGACCGATCTCGGGACAGCCCTTGCCATTCGAGCCGATGACCATGCGATCATGCCGTGAATCCTCCAGTACCGACGAGCTCCTGCCCAGTGACCTCCTGGCGTTCCTCGCCTGCCGCACACCGGATGCCTGGATCGGCTGGGCACTGGAAAATCCTCGGCTGCTGTTGATTGACCATGCCCAGTGCGAGAAGAAGGCAGCTTCCACCGCCATGAGCCTGCTGTACCGTTACGTCGATCATCCGCTGCTGCTGGAGAAGATGTCGCAACTGGCCCGTGAGGAGCTCCTGCACTTCGAGCAGGTCGTCAAGCTGATGAAGGCACGAGGCATCGTCTACCGCCACCTGAGTGCCTCGCGCTATGCCGGGGAACTCCGACGCCATGTCAGGGCCAGGGATCCCGAGCGTCTCATCGATATCCTGATCATCGGTGCTCTGATCGAGGCGCGCAGTTGCGAGCGCTTCGCCAGTCTGATTCCCTACCTCGATGCTGAGCTTGCCAAGTTCTATCGTACTCTGGTTAAGTCGGAGGGACGCCATTACGAGGATTACCTGTTGCTGGCCCGTCATGTTGCGTCCGATTCGCTTTCAGCTCGCCTTGCCTTCTTCACGGCGCAGGAGGCGATACTCATCGCTTCCCCGGACTCGGCTTTCCGTTTTCACAGTGGTGTGCCCGCCTGAGGCAGCCGCTTTCGCCATGCAGGAAAGAACTTGATGCGGGAACATGCAGATCCAGAAGACACCCTCGGCCAGGAGCAGTTGGCACTCTTCGGCCACTTTTCCCTGACCCTGGGTGACGATGAACTGACGCAGTTCAGCTATGACAAGGTCAAGGCCCTGCTGGTCTATCTGCTTCTCCACAACCAGCCTGTCAATCGTGCCACCCTGGCGGAACTGTTATGGCACGATCAGGGACTGTCCTCGGGGCGTACCAATCTTCGCCACGCCTTGCACTGTCTTCGCCAATCCCTTGGCGAGGAAGCCGAACATGTCCTTGTCGTCACTCGTCAGACCATTGCCTTCCGACTGCCCGAGAGCTGGGATGTCGATCTGCATCGGGTCCATGCCCTGCTGGAGGGTCCCCCCGATATGGAGACGCTCGAGTCCCTGCTGGACTGTTATCAGGGGGACCTCGTCCAGGAATTGCAGTTGTCGGCCTGTGCCGAGTTCCAGCGCTGGCTGGTGCAATCCCGCAACGAGTGGCGCCAGCGGGTGATCCGCTTCGCGGAATCCGTGCTCGAACAGCAGGAACCACTCCCCGACGCACTGCTCCACGCGCTGGTCAGTCGGTTTTCCGGTTATGGCCCCTTCCACGAACATCTGGTTCGACAGCTTGCCGATCAGGGCCAACTGGCGGCCGCTCACGAGCAATACAACAGCTACCTGCAGCTGCTTGCACTTTCCGGCCAACAGCCTGAACCTTCCTTCATGCAGCTGGCGCGTTTCTGGTCGGATGCGCAGATCGACAATCCCGGCTTGCGCCCCAGGAGTGGTTTCTCGCGGACCCTTGGGATGGATTCCACCCCCCTTCGCGAGGAGGAGATCGAACAGCGTCAACTCTCGGTGATGGCGATACGCTTGACCTTGAAGGGTGATCTTTCGTCCCGGGCGGAGACACGGGCCTGCCTGTCCCTGCAGTTCGAGTTGATGCACTGGCTGGAGCAGCAGTGCCACCACCTGGGCGGCTTCTGGCTTCCCGGTGCCTCGGGGGGGATGGGCCTGGCCTGCTTCGGTACCCATGGACCCGCTCACCAACTGGCCGAGTTGGTGGCGCTCTTCGAGCATTGTCGGCGCCTCTTGCCGGATGAGTGTGCTCGGCACTGGAACGGCGAGGCAGAGCCACCCGCCATCGAGTTCACCGCGGGACTGAACAGTGGGCGTGCCGTCTACCTGCCCGATCGCCAGCTCGTCGATCCAATGGGAGAGATCACCCAGGGGTCGCTGGAGTTGATGAGTGCCGCGGAGGGCAGCGAACTGGTCATCTCCCAGGAGGCCAGCCAGCATATGCCGCCGGCCCTTGATCTCGAGCCCCGCTTGTCATCGCGCCTGGTCGCCATCGATGGAAGGGTTCGCCTCAGGGCGCTCGTGCTGGGTGCCAATGAAGGGGGACGAGAGGCGTACCCGCCCAGCCTGGTCGGTCGTGAGTCGGCATTGCGGACCCTGCGTGACGCCCTGGCCCGGGCGGGTATCGGGCTGCGGCAGAGCGTCCTCGTCAGGGGGCCGTCCGGCCTCGGCAAGTCCGCCCTGATGGTCGGCTTCCGTCAGCTCGAGCAGAGTCGCGAAGCGGCCATCTGCTGGCAGCCCACCACACGCCTCTCCGTTCAGAAACCCTATGGGGTCGCTCGTCTCCTGCTGCGCTGGCGCCTGGGTGGTGACATCGATGACACCGCTGTTTCCGCTCTGCTCGACGAGCCGGGTGCCCCGGCCTTCCAGGAACACCAGCGCCAGCTGCTACAGGAGGCGCTGGGCGTCGGCGAGCCGCCCGAGGTCTCCTTGCTGACACGCAGCGGTGAGGCCATCGAGCTGGTGGTGTCTCTGCTTCACTTCGTGATCACTTCATCGGCTCGTGATCAGGCGCTGGTGCTGATGATCGATGACCTGCAGTGGCTCGATGAACCCTCCTTCAAGGTGCTGGCCGGCTTACAGGCGCGATTGCCCATCAACTGTACCTTTCTGCTGGTGGCCAGTCATCACGGTCGCGAAGCCTTGCCGACGCGACTCCACTGGGACCAGCAGATCACGCTCGGGCGGCTGGATGCCATGCAAGCCTCGCGGCTGCTGTCCCAGCTGGCGCGTCGCTATCGCCTGCATCTCAGCCCACGCCTGCGTGGCCAGATCATCGAGCGTTGTGATGGCGTGCCCCTCTACCTTCAGGAGATCTGTCGGCGTGTGGACATGGATCGGCGGGAGGGGCGCAGTGTCCAGACGGACGAATTGCCCCGGGGACTGCTGGGTCTGCTGGCCAGTCGTATCGATCAACTGGATGCGGATCGTGAAGTGGCTCACGTGGCGGCGGTCCTCGGGCGACGCTTCCGCGTGGACTTCCTCATCGAATGCAGCGGTCTCGAGATGCCACGCCTGACCCAGGCGATCGAACAGATGCGCCGGCTCGAGATCATCGAACCCGTCGAGGGCGAGGAAGCCGGTCGGGAGTACCAGTTTACTCATCAGTTGCTGCAGGAAGCCGCCTATCTCTCCTGTCCCCGCGATGTTCGGGTCGCCATCCATCGCCAGGTGGTCACCCTGATCGAGGAGCGCTTCCCGATGTGGATCAGTCGCCATCCCGGGGATTTCGCGACACACCTGCGCCGCAGCGGGCATTATGCCCGGGGAGGGCGTTACTTCGAGCTCGCCGCCCGTGAGGCCCTCAAGGTCAGCGCCAACCACACGGCCTTGCGGATGGCGGATTTCGGCATCGCCAGCCTGCGCCATGTGCAGGACCAGGTGGAGAGGGAGATCAGCCTGCTCACGGTGCGTGGCCAGGCCGCCTTCGCCCTGGAAGGCCATGGCTCGCCCACGGCGCACGAGAGTTTCGTGCGGGCCCGTGAACTGCTGGCCAGCAATGGGGGTGAGGCCGCGGACCTCGATCAGGCCTTCCTGGTCAACTGGGGTCTCTGGGTCGGCTGCAGTCAACGCCATTCCCACGCCGATGCCTTTTCACTGGCCTCGCGGCTGGCCGATCTGGCGGCACGCCTCAAGGATCCACGTTACCGTCGCCTGGCGGATTATGCGGGGGCCAGTTGTGAATACTGGGCGGGCCGCATCGGTCAGGCCTATGATCACCTGGAAGAAATCGATCCTCTCAATTCCCAGATGATGATCGAATGGCTACCGTTTTCCGACCATCCTCAGGTGGCGGCAGCCTGCTTCCAGGGATGGGCACTCTGCCTGCGAGGCGACTATCGGCGTGCCGAGCACCAGGTGGAGGCCGCCATTCGCCTCGCCGAGTCGATCAATCATCCGGGCAGTCTCGCCATGGCCTTGATGTATGCCGCCGCCCTCTATCGCCAGCTGGGACATGTTCATCTGGCGACCAGTCGTGCCGAGCGTGCCTTCGAGCTGACCGGCACACCGGATCTTCACCTCTGGCAGATCGCCTCCCGAACCGTGCTCGGCTGGCAGCGTGCGCTCTCCGGCGACCGTGAGGGTCTGGTTCAGATCGAGGCCTCGCTGGAAGAGCTAGCGGAGGTGACGGGGCGAGATCATTTTCAGCGTCCCGCCCTCTGGTACGTGGATGCCTGTGTCGCCCTGGGTGAACTCGCCCGGGCCGAGGACTACCTCGATCAGACGCTGGTGATTGCCCGGGAGCGCACGACCCTGTTCGTGCCCGAGCTGGCGATGCATCTGGCCAGTGTCCGTCATCACCTCGATCATCCGGCCCGGGAGGTCAGGGCCCTTGCAGAACAGTCCATTCAACTGGCTCGCGACGACGGAAACCTCCACCAGCAACTGGGTGGACTGGAATTCTGGCTGACCCATATCGACCCCGAAGATCGTCAGGCGCGGCAGGAGTTTCGTCAGTTACTGGCCGAGGTCAGCCACAGTGACGCCCCTGTGCTGATGCGTTGGCGTAGCCTGCTGGACAAGAAGACACCGCTCAAGGCCGGGATGCCGCCCTGATCACTCTTGGGTCGCCAGTTCCAGGGCGGCGATGCGTTCCAGGGCCTGATCACGCTGATCGCCACAGACGTCGGGGTCGAACTTGAATCCCCGGCAGACAGCGGGTCGCCTTGGGTCGCCGAACAATCGGCAGAGATGATGGTCGTCGAGTTGGACGCAGCGAACGCCGGCCGGCTTTCCCTCGGGCATGCCGGGGATCGCCGAACTGATCGTCGGGGCGATGCAACAAGCCCCGCAACCGGGACGGCAGTTACCATCGGCATCTCGTGCGATTGACCCCTTCACGCCTACTTCTCCCGGTTCATCACGGCTCCCGTTCCTGTCATGCCTGGGCGATGGCCCCCTTGTCGATACCTTCGAAGGCCTGGACCTTGGTGGCGTGCCCGGTCTCGCGGCTGATCTCGGTGGCGAGCCAGGCAGCGATATGCTCCACGGTGGTGGGGGTGTGAAGGATGGCGCAGCGCTCCCGGGGCAGGCGCATGAAGAAGTTACCCTGGTCGGAGCGGTAGCGGGTAGTCAGTTGGCCTCGGTACTCCGGTTCGCCGCCGGCGATGATGTCCTCCTCGCTGACCAGGTAGCGGTCGGCCAGCCAG
>JAGXGN010000039.1 GCA_024636705.1 Halomonas sp. | reverse complement strand
TCGAGGCCCAGCGCCTTGACCCGCCGGACCATCTCCAGCACCAGCTCCAGATCGCTGTCCCGTGGGCTGCGCCAGGCCGCACCCATGCAGAAACGGCTGGCACCCGCATCGAGTGCGGCCCTGGCCTGTTCTACCACCGTCTCCACCTCCAGAAGCTTTTCCTTGCCAAGGCCGGTGTTGTAGTGGCCGGACTGGGGGCAGTACATGCAATCCTCCGGGCAGGCACCGGTCTTGATGGAGAGCAGGGCGGAAACCTGGACGGCATTGGGATCGAAGTGTTCTCGGTGAACCTGCTGGGCACGGAAGAGGAGATCATTGAACGGCAGGGCGAACAGGGCCTCGATCTCGTCGAGTCGCCAGTCGTGGCGAATGGGCCCCAGGCCGGCTAGTGTCTGGGTATCGGTGATGGGGGTTCGGGGCATTGAGGCCATAGGGAGGCTCGCTTTTGGTCAACTTTCTTGAATCAAAACGGTTGACGGATAGCTTAAAGACTCATGCGCGCTTGTCAACTTTCTGGCTGCATTGGGTTGACGAGCGGTTGCGCCAGGCCATGCCGGGTCGTTGTGCCTTCTGCCTCGCCACTGGGTGTCGGCGGCATCCCTGGTGTGAGGACTGCTTCGCGTCCCTGCCCTGGAACCTGCCGGCCTGTCCGCGCTGTGGGGAGCCCCAGCCCGGACAGCTCAGGGCCAGGCGCTGCGGTCATTGCCTGAAATCGCCGCCGGCCTTCGATCGAACGCGGGTCCCGCTGCGCTATGCCGAGGAAGTGGTTGCCCTCCTACAACGCTTCAAGTTCCGTGCCTCGCCGCGGGCCGGTACCGTGCTCCTGGAGCTCTTGCTGGCCGGCTTGCCGGCAGCGACGCGGGACTGGCCGGAGGCGCTGGTGGCGGTACCTCTGCACCCACGACGCGCCCGAGAGCGCGGTTTCGACCAGGCACAGTGGCTGGGTCGACGCCTGGCGAGACGCCTGGAACGTCCGTTAATCCCTGCCGAGCGGCTGCGCAATACGCCGAGTCAGCGCGATCTGCCACGCGCGGGGCGTTTCACCAACCTACGCCGCGCCTTCCGGGTGCCCTCCTGCCTGCCGGCCCGTGTGGTCCTGCTGGATGATGTCATGACCACCGGCGCGACCCTGGATGCCCTGGCGGACGCCTGCCGAAAGGCGGGTGCCGAGGAGATCGAGGCCTGGGCGATATCGCGTACGCCGCGTGACGCGCTCTGATAGCATGAGGCTCTCGATGATCCGGAGTCCTCATGGAACCTAGACCACATCCCTTTGCCAGCCTGTCGCCCGCCCGGGTAGTGGCGGCGGTGGAGTCCCTGGGCTTCTGGCTGCCCGGGGAGCCCTTCACCCTGAACAGCTACGAGAACCGGGTCTACATGGTTCATGACGAGGACCGTCGTCGTTGGGTGGTCAAGTTCTATCGCCCCGAACGCTGGAGTGACGAGCGTATCCAGGAGGAACACGACTTCCTGGCCGAGCTGGACGAGGCGGGTGCTGCGGTGGCCGCGCCCTGGCGCGATGAGGCGGGGGTCAGCCTGCATCGCGCCGAGGGCTTTCGTTTTGCGCTCTTTCCCCAATTGCCCGGCCAGGCGCCTGAGCTGGAGAATCCTGCCCATCTCTTCGTCCTGGGTGACGTGATCGGCTCGATTCATGCGGTGGGCGAACGCAGGGGCTTCGTGCATCGCGGGGCCCTGAATCTGGATGGGATGGTCATCGAGGCGCGTGATCGAGTGCTGGGGAGTCACTGGCTGGAGCGGCGTCAGCGGCGTGCCTATGAACGGATCACCGCCGAACTCCACGAGATCCTGGCCGCCCATGCCTGGAAGCCCGAGCGGGCGATACGGGTACATGGCGACTGCCATCTCGGCAATATCCTGGGGCGTGACGACCACTTCGCCCTGGTCGATTTCGATGACTGCCTGATGGCACCGGCGGTGCAGGACCTGTGGATGCTGTTTACCGCCCAGCATGATGCTGAACGCCAGATGCAGCTTTCCGAGGTGATCGAGGGCTATGAGCAGCACCGGGATTTCGACCGCTCGGAGCTGTCGCTGGTCGAGCCGCTGCGGACCCTGCGGTTGCTGCGTCACAGCGCCTGGCTGGTGGCTCGCTGGGAGGATCCCGCCTTTCCGCTGGCCTTTCCCTGGCTCGCGGATGCAGGGTATTGGGACAGTCACCTGCGCATGCTGGAGCAACAGAAGCTGGCCCTGGCGGCGAAGCCCTGGTTGACGTGACAGGTTGACGTGACAGTGAGGCGCCGCCAGTCGCGGTATTGGAGGCTTACTGGTCGGGTTCGGGTCGATCGGCGGGAACCGGGTTGGCGATGCCGGTGCCATCCGCCTGGCGGCGCTGCTCGTTGAGGCGGGCCGAGGGGTTGTCCTGCTGCTCGATGGCCAAGGCGTTGGAGAGACGCAAGGCGAAGCCCTGGTCCGGGCCCAGGTCGCAACGGCCTTGTTCGCAAGCGTCGACGCCGTAGTTGCCGTCGGCACCATAGGCCGAGGCGGTGATTTCCCCGCTGTAGATCTCGCTGTCGCCGTCGTCGGTCTCGATGCAGGTCAGGGCCTTGGTGGAAATGCGAACCCGCTCGCCATCGATCATGGCGTCTCCGATCAGCACACAGTAGGCGGGCAACTGATGGGAGCCACTGCCCTCGGCCACCGGACGCATCGCGATGTCATCCTGTCGCGGCGTGTCCTGATCGAGCCGGAGGCCATCGATGATCTGGACCTCCACGCTGGCGTCATCGGGTAGCGTCAGGGTCTCGGCCAGGGCCAGTGAGGGAAGCATCAGGAAGGGTGCCAGGAGTCGAAGGGGAAGCTTGGTCATGTCGGACTCTCGAGGATGCCTGGGGTCAGTGGGTAAACCGATATTGCCTTCACTCTACCATAGCGGTCGAAAAGCAACAGCCGGGAAGCCGAGGCTAGCCGGCGCGACATGATGTCACTGTTCGGCCTGCAGTCCGGCCGCGGGTAGGCTAGAATTGGCATTCAGACCACCTCGACTATTGTACAGCTCTATATATATGCATATGACTTGTACAAACTATCGCCCTGGAATCCCATGATGACCGATGAACTCGCCCACCACTATCGTCAGATCATTTCCCAGCTGGGAGAAGACCCGGAGCGGGAAGGGTTGCGCGACACCCCCATGCGGGCCGCCAAGGCCATGCAGTTCCTCAATCGTGGCTACCATCAGTCCCTCGAGGAGATCGTCAATGGGGCGGTATTCGAGTCGGAAACCGACGAAATGGTGTTGGTCAAGGACATCGAACTCTACTCCATTTGCGAACACCATCTGCTGCCCTTCATCGGCAAGTGCCATATCGCCTACCTGCCCATGGGTCGGGTCCTGGGGCTTTCTAAGTTCGCCCGCATCGTCGACATGTATGCCCGACGGATGCAGATCCAGGAGAACCTGACTCGTCAGATCGCCGAGGCCGTTTCGCAGGTGACCGAGGCACGCGGGGTGGCGGTGGTGATAGAGGCCCGCCATCTGTGCATGATGATGCGTGGCGTCGAGAAACAGAATTCCAGCATGACCACCTCGGTGATGCTCGGTGCCTTCCGCGAGAAACCCTCCACTCGCCAGGAATTCCTGACCCTGGTCAACGCCCGCTGATGGAGCCCGTGATGCCCCTTCATGGAACCGACGACCCCGACAACGATCTGGCGGTGATACGCATCAAGAATTTGCGGCTGCGTACCCACATCGGCATCAAGGAAGATGAGATCAAGAACCGCCAGGATGTGGTGATCAATGCCGTTATCCGCTATTACGCCGACAGGGCGGTGGCCTTCAATCATATCGAGCAGGCCCTCAACTATCGCACCATTACCAAGGAGGTAATTGCCCACGTGGAGGACAATCGTTTCCTGCTCCTCGAGCGCATGACCCGCGAGGTGCTCGACCTGATCATGGCCCATGAGCCGGTGCTGGCCGCTCAGGTGGAGATCGACAAGCCCCATGCGCTGCGCTTTGCCGATTCGGTCTCGATTACCCTGTCGGCGGCCCGGGACACTCGCCTCGGCCGCTGAGGCGTTCTGGGTTCGCGTTTCACGCCCACGACGCTTGGAGCCTCGTGGGCTTTGCGCGTAGCATAGGGGCAAAACTGTAACGCGCCGTTCGGTCGGCCGGGAGACAAAGATGGAAGCCCTCAAGGAAACACAGCTCTATTGCCCCTTCGCCTATATCGACGGGAGTTGGGTTGCCGCGGACAGCGGTGAGCAGATCGATGTCATTAATCCGGCCACTGGCGAGAGCATGGGCAACGTGCCGCGCCTGGGACGCGCCGAGACGGAGCGCGCCATCGCCGCGGCCGATGCCGCCTTGCCGGCCTGGAAGGCAATGACCGCCCAGGAGCGTGCCGATATCCTGATGAAATGGCATGACCTGATGATCGAGCATCAGGACGATCTGGCCATGATCATGACCCATGAACAGGGTAAGCCGCTCAAGGAAGCCGCCGGGGAAATCGTCTATGCCGCCAGTTTCCTGCGCTGGTTTGCCGAGCAGGGCCGGCGCATCTATGGCGAGACGGTACCGGCCGCCAAAGCCAACCAGCGTATCGTGGTCACCAAGCAGCCGGTGGGGGTGGTGGGTGCCATCACGCCCTGGAACTTCCCGGCAGCGATGATCACGCGCAAGGCGGGCGCCGCCCTGGCTGCCGGCTGTACCATCGTGGTCAAGCCAGCCAGCCAGACGCCTTTCTCGGCCACCGCCCTGGCGCTGCTGGCCGAGCGGGCCGGGGTGCCTCGCGGTGTCTTCAATGTGGTGCCCGGCCGCGCCTCGGAGATCGCCGCCGCGCTCACCGAGTCAAGGCTGGTGCGCAAGATCACCTTCACCGGCTCCACCGAGGTGGGTCGCACGTTGATGGCCCAGGCCGCCCAGAACATCCAGAAAATCTCTCTGGAACTCGGTGGCAACGCGCCCTTCATCGTCTTCGAGGATGCCGATCTCGACGCGGCGGTGGAAGGCGCCATGGCCGCCAAGTTCCGCAATGCGGGCCAGACCTGCGTCTGTACCAATCGCTTCCTGGTGCAGTCTAGCGTGGTCAACGCTTTCTGCGAGAAGCTGGCGGTTGCCATGAACAGCGAGCTCAAGGTGGGCGATGGCACCGAAGGCGGCATCAACATCGGTCCCTTGATCGATCAGGATGCCGTCGCCAAGGTCAGTGAGCATGTCCACGACGCCGTGGAACACGGTGCGCAGGTCCTGCTCGGGGGGCATCCGCACCCCTTGGGGGGCAACTTCTTCACGCCGACCCTGATCAACAGCGCCAACACCAGCATGATGGTGGCCCACGAGGAGACCTTCGGTCCCCTTGCCGCGGTCTTCCCCTTCGATGACGAGGAAGATGCCATCACCATGGCCAATGACACCGAATATGGCCTGGCCTCCTACTTCTATTCCCGTGACCTTGCCCGGGTCTGGCGGTTGTCGGAAGCCCTGGAATACGGCATGGTCGGCATCAATACCGGCATTATCTCCAACGCCGCCGCACCCTTCGGCGGTGTCAAGGCCTCGGGCTTGGGCCGCGAAGGCGGCCACCAGGGCCTGGAGGAGTTTCTCGAGACCAAGTACCTGTGTATCGATCTTGGGTAAATAGCGCCGAGCTGAAAGCGCCCAGCGCCCGGCCGCTCGGTAACGGGCGGCAGGTGTAGAGGTAGAAAGCCAATCAGAACCGCCGGAGTCGATCTTCGGCGGTTTTTTGACGATGACGATTGCAGGAAGTAGGCCGGATAAGCCGGAGGCGCATCCGGCGTGACTGGGTAGCCGCGACCGACGCCCGGTGCGCTGGCGCTTACCGGGCCTACTGACTTGCGGCTTGTCGCAGGCGTCAGTGCCTGAAATGGCGCATGCCGGTGAATGCCATGGCGATGCCGGCCTCGTTGGCGGCATCGATGACTTCCTGGTCGCGCATCGAGCCACCGGGCTGGATGACGGCGGCGATGCCCGCCTCGGCGGCGGCGTCGATGCCGTCGCGGAAGGGGAAGAAGGCGTCACTGGCCATCACCGAGCCGGGTACCGAGAGGCCCTCATCGGCGGCCTTGATGCCGGCGATCCTGGCCGAATATACACGGCTCATCTGGCCGGCACCCACGCCGATCGTCTGGCCGTCCCTGGCGTAGACGATGGCGTTGGACTTGACGTACTTGGCTACCTTCCAGGCGAAGGCCAGGTCGCGCATTTCCTGCTCGCTGGGCACCCGCTCGGTGACCACGGTGAGTTCGTCGCGGCCGACCATGCCCAGGTCACGGTCCTGTACCAGCAGTCCGCCAGTGACCCGCTTGATGTCATGGGCATGCCCTCGTTCGCCCGGCCAGTGTTCGCTGGCGTCGAGCAGGCGAACGTTCTGCTTCTCGGCGACGATGGACCGGGCCTCTTCGTGGATCCCCGGCGCGATGATCACCTCGACGAATTGACGGGCGATGATGGCGCGGGCGGTGTTGGCGTCCAGCGGGACATTGAAGGCGATGATGCCACCGAAGGCACTGGTCGGGTCGGTGGCGAAGGCCTTGTCATAGGCCTGGCGCGCGCTTTCACCCACCGCCACGCCGCAGGGGTTGGCGTGCTTGACGATCACGCAGGCGGTCTCGGTGAAGGCCTTGACGCACTCGAAGGCGGCGTCGGTGTCGGCGACATTGTTGTAGGAGAGTGCCTTGCCCTGCAACTGGGTGGCGGTGGCCACGCCGGCCTCGCTGGCATCGGCGTCGAACGCGTGCTCGTAGGCGGCGGCGAGGTCGGACCCGACCGCCACGCCGCAGGGGTTGGCGTGCTTGACGATCACGGCGCTCGGCGCCGCGCCGAACTCGTG
>JAGXGN010000003.1 GCA_024636705.1 Halomonas sp. | reverse complement strand
GCCCAGAGCCGCTGCCCCAGGCTCACCGCCCCCAGCACGAACGCGCCGACCACCAGACCGAACAGCATATTGAGCAGCGAAGGCCCCAGGCCATGGACGACCGCATCGAGCCCCGGCATGTCAAACTGCGCCTCGGCCACGCCCTGGACCAGATGATGGACCACGGGGATACCATGGGAGAGGATCCCGCCGCCGACCAGGAACATCGCCAGAGTCCCCACCACCGAAAGGCCCTTCATCAAGTAGGGGGCTCCGGCCAGCAGGCCACGACCCACTGTATTCGTCAGCCCCTCGCGCCGGCTCAGGTAGAGCCCCAGATCGTCGATCTTGACGATCCCTGCGACCAGCCCGTAGACACCGACGGTGATCAGCAGCCCGATCCCGACCAGCACGGCGACCTGCTTCCCCAGTGCCGCACCGGCCACCGTCCCCAGGGTGATCACGATGATCTCGGCGGAGAGGATGAAGTCGGTGCGCACCGCCCCCTTGATCTTCCTCTTCTCGAAAGCGCGCATGTCGACCTTCTCGTCGGCCATGGCCGCGAGACGCTGTCGATGTGCCTCCTTCTCCTCCTCCCCATGCAGGAACGTGTGCGCCAGCTTCTCGACGCCCTCGTAGCAGAGGTAGGCGCCGCCGAGCATCAGCAGCAGGGTGACCGCCCAGGGAACGAAGGTACTGACCAGCAGCGCCGCAGGGATGAGGATCAGCTTGTTGACCAGCGATCCGCGGGCCACGGCCCAGACCACCGGCAGTTCCCGGGCGGCCCTGACGCCGGTGAGCTGCTGGGCGTTGAGCGCCAGGTCGTCGCCTAGCATACCGACGGTCTTCTTCGCCGCTACCTTCGTCATCAGCGAGACGTCATCTAGGATGGTGGCGATGTCGTCGATCAGGGTAAGTAGACTACTGCCGGCCAACGCGGGAACTCCTTGGGGACTCATCGACAGCAGGGTGACTCACTGTCACGGGGAAAGAGGGTGCCTGGTGTCGAGGACAGCGTGGCGGCACCACGACAGACCGCCGGCGTGATGGCTGTCGGCGGGTTCAGGGAGGATAGCATGGGGATGAACCCGACCCCGAACGGGCAGGGGCCACCTGCCCAGTGGCCGGGAGGAACAGGGCCGAGAATAACAGGGGTGAAAGCCCCTCAGGTCACGGTGATCACGGAACAGTCAGCCGTATGGCTGACCTTGTGAGACACGCTGCCGAACATCATGCCACGCACATCGCTGACCCCACGACTGCCTATGACGATGGCATCCACGCCCAGATTTTCCGCCTCACGAACGATGAGTTTCGCAGGGCTTCCCTGACGCGTGACCTCCTCCACCTCGATGCCCTCCAGATCGACCGAGGCGCGGGCCTGGTCGATGACCTTGTGAGCCTCTTCCTTGATGCCGGCCGCCAGCTTCTCGCGATCCTCCTCGGTGAAAGGTTCGGGGGTGCCGCCGGTGAACAGGCCGAGGTTGTCGGGTGGAAATTCGGCAACGGTCATCAGATGCAGGGTGGCGGAGGTGCCTTTCGCCAGTTGGACGGCCACTGCCAGCGCCTTTTCGGCATGGGAGGAGCCATCAACGGGAACCAGTATGGACTTATACATGATCTCTGACCTCTGTGGCATAACGCAGAACAAGCGAAGAGACCTTCATACTCCGCCTCTGGCAATGACCAGGATCAAGTCGCCATGCCGACACCCTATCGCCGCCATGCCCACCGGCGCTCATCATCGCCAGGCCGCTCCCTCGCTGGCATTGCCCAGGCGCAGCCCCCCACCATGATCAGCACGTCCCAGGAAGGTGCTTGACGCTCTCCCCGTCCATCAGGAACTGCCGCTGCGGTTCGGACTCCTGCTCATCGATCTCGGACATGCGCGACTCCTCGATCAGAGGGTCAATCATCCTCGTGCGCCTCGAGCCGCCGGGCGAGCGCCTTGCGCTGGCGATTCCGCCGATACAGCCGGACCAGGGCGATCCACAGTGCAGCGGTGATCATCGCCCCCAGGGTCCAGCCCTGCCAGGGCCGAGCGGCATCGCCCAGCAGGGTTTCCAGAGTGAGAATAAGAACGAAGCCCATTGCCTGGGTGGCAATCGCCCAGGCGCGCAGGTTCTCAAAGGCTGATCTGGCCATGAAGGCTCCTGCCGGATGGAGTGACAGCCCCGCCCACTGGCAGTAGGCTAGCCGACAATTCGTTAGTGTAACGCGACCGACTTCGGACGCCGACCCTACCCTTCTGGAGCCGACACCTCATCATGGATGCCATCGCCCTGGGCCCGGTCCTCATCTCCGTGCCACGCCTCTATGCCTTCGCCGTGGCGCTGTTGCTGCTGTTGGCCAGCCTCTGGCTGCTCGGCCTGCCACGCCGCGAACATGCCCACTGGTTCAATGGCATGGCCCTGGCTTGGCTGCTCGGCGCCAGGCTGGGCCATGTCGCCCTGAACCTGGAAACCTATCTGGCCGCCCCGCTGGACATCCTCAAGATCTGGCAGCCCGGCTTCCACGGCCTCTGGGGCCTGCTGGCGGCATTGATCTGGACGGGCTGGACGCTGCGGGCGCATCTGCTGAGACTGATCGGCGCCATGGCCATGCTGGTGGGCGCCTCCAGCCTCTGGCTGGTACTGATCACTCTGGCACCACTGGGTGGCGGCATGTCGCTCGCCTCCCTACCCGACCTCACCCTCGAGGATCTCGAGGGCAATGCGGTCAACCTGCAGGACCTGAAGGGTGAGCGGGTGTTGGTCAACCTCTGGGCCACCTGGTGCCCGCCCTGCCGGCGCGAGATGCCCCTGCTCGAGGCGGCGGGCGATCGCGACGGGGTCACCGTCGTGGTCGCCAACCAGGGAGAAGAACTGCTGCAGGCACTCCGCTACCTGGATGACCAGGGCCTGAGCTTCCAGTATGCCTTGCTCGACCCCCACCAGGAACTCATGGTGCTGACGGAATCCCCGGGATTGCCCACCACGGTCTTGTTCGATGCAAAGGGACGCGCCGTGGAGCGACACGTGGGTGAACTGAGCCGGGTGCAGCTCGATGACTGGCTGGGTCGATAGCCTTGAGCCACGTCAATAGCCTTAAGCCACGCCGGGCTTTGCTGTAGGATACGTCGCCCTAGGAGGCTGTCGGGCAGCGGCGGCACCCCCATGGCATCGTTATCCGATCCTTCGAGGCAACATGAACGACTTTTTCCCCGGCCAGCGCTGGATCAGCGACGGCGAAGCGGAGCTGGGCCTGGGCACCATCCTGGGCAGCGATGCCCGCAGCGTCACCGTGCTCTTCGGCGCCAGCCAGGAGACCCGTACCTACAGCCGCCACCCGGCCCCGCTCACTCGCGTGATCTTCGGCAACGGCGATCGGGTCCAGTCCGCCGAGGGCCGGACCCTGACGGTCGACGACACCCGGGAGGCCGAGGGCCTGATTATCTACCTCGGCGAAGATGCCCGGGGGGAGCGCCAGGAGTTGCCCGAGGCGGAGCTGGCCGACACCATGCAGTTCGACCAGGCGCGCGACCGCCTGCTGACCGGCCAGGTCGATCGCAACGACTGGTTCGACCTGCGCTTTCGCACCCTGCACCACTTCCACCGCACCGAACAGAACCCGGCGCTGGGGCTGGCCGGCCCACCCATCGATCTGATTCCCCACCAGCTGTATATCGCCGACGAGGTCTCTCGCCGCCATGCCCCCCGCGTACTGCTGGCCGATGAGGTAGGCCTGGGCAAGACCATCGAGGCGGGACTGATCCTGCACCGGCTGCTGCTCACCGGCCGCGCCGAGCGCGCCTTGATCCTGGTACCGGCGAGCCTCACCCACCAGTGGCTGGTGGAACTGCTGCGCCGCTTCGCCCTCGAGGTCACCCTCCTCGACGAGCCGCAAAGCCAGGCCCACGGCGATGCCAATCCCTTCGAGGCCGGCCAGCTGGTGCTGGCCAGCCAGGACTGGCTATTCACCAATCCCCAGCGTCAGGCCCAGGCCGAGGCCTGCCACTGGGATCTGCTGATCGTCGATGAGGCCCATCACCTGGACTGGGCGAATGGCAGCGCCGGGCCCGGTTATGCCGCAGTGGAGCGACTGGCCGGCAGCATACCGAGCGTGCTGCTGCTCACCGCCACGCCGGAACAGATGGGCATGGAGAGTCACTTCGCCCGGCTGCGGCTCCTCGACCCGGACCGTTACCATAGCCTCGAGCGCTTTCTCGAGGAGGAGCGGCATTACGTGGAAGTCGCCGAGGCCATCGATGCGCTGGAGCGCCTGCCCGGGGAGGCGGGCAAGCCCGAGGCGGCCGACCGGGAACGGATCGCCGCGATCATCGAGGAGGCCGATAGTCTGGCCCTGCTCGAGAGCCTGGCCAACCCGGAAAGCGGCGAGGATCAGTGGGGCGCGGCGCGTGATCAGCTGCGCGACCAACTGCTCGACCGCCACGGCACCGGCCGGGTGATGTTCCGCAACAGCCGCCGCCACGTGGGCGGCTTCCCCGGGCGCCGGCTGCATGTCACCCCACTACCGCTGCCTGCCCGCTATGCCGGGCTGCTGCGACACCTGGCCGATAGCAAGGACCATCTTGACGCGCTGCTGTTCGAGACCGGGCTCGACCATCCCGAGGCGCTGCTCCACCTGGATACCACGATCCAGGCGATGGACGAGGCGCCATCGGCTAGCACTCTCCCCGGCGCAGATCCCTGGTGGCGCTTCGATCCGCGCGTGACCTGGCTACTCGAACGACTGGCAGACACGGGCGACGCCGGCTTCGCCGGCGACAAGGTGCTGGTGATCGCCCATAGGCGCGAGACCGCCCTGGGACTGGCCGAGGGCCTGCGTGTCCTCGAGGGCCTGCATGTTCCGGTCTTCCACGAAGGACTCTCGCTGGTGGAGCGTGACAGGGCCGCCGCCGACTTCGCCGACGAGGAAAGCGGCAGTCAGCTGATGATCTGTTCGGAGATCGGCTCCGAGGGCCGCAACTTCCAGTTCTGTCGTCACCTGGTGATGTTCGATCTGCCGTGGCATCCCGACCAGCTGGAACAGCGCATCGGTCGCCTGGATCGCATCGGCCAGCGCCATGCCATCGAGATCCATGTGCCGGTGTTCGAGGGCAGCCCCGGCGAGCGCCTGCTGCGCTGGCATCACCGGGGCATGGCGGCCTTCGGCGCCCCCCACGGGATGGGCAGCGAGATCCAGGCGGCCTTCGGCGACGCCCTGGCGGATGCCCTTCTCGATGACGAGAGCCTGGAAGACGTCATCGGCGAGACGCGCGCCCTGTTCGAGGCGCGTCTCGCCGAGCGGGAAGCGGGTCGCAATCGACTGCTGGAACTCAACGCCTGCCGTCACGACCGGGCCGAAACGGTAGCGACGGCGATCCGCGAACTCGACGAGGACCCGGCCCTTCCGCGCTATCTGGACCAGGCGCTGGACATCTTCGGGGTGGACAGCCAGGAACTGGGTGGTGACATCCTCTATCTGGCCCCCGGCACACAGATGCTCGATGGCCTGCCCGGGCTGGCGAAGGGCGAGGAAGGCTTCTCGGCCACCTATTCCCGGGCCCGTGCCCTGGCCCGGGACGACGTCCAGCGGTTGTCGTGGGAACACCCCCTGCTGCGCGAGATGATGGGGCGGGTCCTCGACGGTGCCATGGGCAATACCGCTCTGGCGGTCCTGCGCCACCCCAGCCTCCCGGCCGGTCGACTGATGGTAGAGTTGATCTTCCGGACCCATTGCCCCGTGCCCAGGCGACTGCACCTCAACCGCTTTCTGCCCCCCACCGCCGTGCGCGTACTCCTCGACGAATCCGGCACCAATCTGACCGACAGGATCTCCTTCACGGGGCTGTCGAAGGCCGTGCACAAGGTCAAGAAAGCCGTGGCTCGTGACCTGATCCGCGAGCGTAACGCCATCCTGCGTCACCTGCTCGACCAGGGCGAGACGGAGGCGGATCGCGAACTTCCCTCCATCGTCGAGGCCGCCCAGAGGTGCATGCGCGACGAACTCGACGGCGAACTCAGCCGGCTCGAGGCCCTGGCCCGTTTCAATCCCGCGGTGCGCGAGGATGAACTCCAGGCCCTGCGCATGGAGCGCCGGGAGCTGGACGCGGCCATCGAAGGCACTCGCCTGCGCCTGGATGCCGCGCGGGTGATCATCACCGTGGATGAAGAAGCGAGGTGAAGCATCACCCCAGAATATCGGCCAGGGCGTCTTCCAGCGTTGGGAACTTGAACTCGAAGCCGGCATCGAGCAGCCGCCCGGGGCGCATGTCGGCACCGGTCAGCAGCAGCCGCGACATCTCGCCGAAGGCGGTCTCGAGCACGATGGCAGGCACCGGGAATATCGCCGGGCGTCCCAGTTGCCGAGCCAAGGTACGAGTGAACTTGGCGTTGGTCACCGGCCGCGGCGCGCTACCGTTGAAGGGCCCTTCCAGATCGTCCCTTTCGATGAGGAAGAGGATCGAGCGCACCAGATCCTCGCGGTGTATCCAGGGCATGAACTGCTTGCCGTCACCGAAACGCCCCCCCAGGCCCAGCTTGAAGGGCGGCAGCATCTTCTGCAGGCTACCGCCACCGGCATCGAGGACCAGGCCGATACGCAGGATCGCCAGCCGCACATCGAACGCCTCGACGCCCCGTGCGGTGTCTTCCCAGCGCTTGCAGAGCCGATGGGCGAACTCGTCGTGGGCCGGGGTTTCCTCGGTCACTTCCTCGTCGCCCTGATCACCGTAGTAGCCCATGGCCGAGGCCGAGACCATCACCCGGGGCGCCTTGCCGCCAGTCGACTGGAGCTGCTCGCAGAGGATCACCAGGTCCTGGGTGATATTCACGCGGGAATCGATCAACTTCTCCTTCTGGTCGTCGCTCCATCGGCGTGCGGCGATGGATTCGCCTGCCAGGTTGACGATCGCCTCCGGCGGCGTATCGATGAAGTCCAGCACCGAGCGGCGGATATCGGCCCCCTTGGGAAGCCAGTCCCGCACCTGCTCGGGCTCACGGGACACCACCAACGGCCGATGCCCCGCCTCCGCGAGTCGCCGACACAAGCGTTGACCGACGAAACCACTGCCTCCCGTGACCAGCACACGCATCGTGAAATCCTCCCCATTCCAATGAGTTATACAGCTGTTGTACACTTCTGCTAGTCTAGCCGAAAAGCCTTCAAGCTGCGCGAGTCCCGATATGTCCAAGAACGCTGTCATCCCCACTGCCATCATCGGTGCCGGCATTTCCGGCCTGGCCGATTGACAGACACGGCGTGCAAACGAGCCACATCTTGTACATAATGAGTCAATTGTACAAAATCATGCGATCGGCCAGCGATCTGGAAAATTCCATGACCCTCAAGAGGATCTGCCGTTCATGAGTGACCCGGCGACCCACCCTGCGGATACGCCGCTCTATCCGATCCGGGAAGTCTCCCGCCTAACCGGGGTGAACTCGGTGACGCTGCGGGCCTGGGAGCGTCGCTACGGCCTGATTCGACCCCGCCGCACCCCCAAGGGGCATCGCCTCTATGCCCGGGACGACATCGAGCGTATCGAACGTGTCCTGCAATGGCTCAACCGCGGGGTACCGGTCAGTCAGGTCCGCGAGTTGCTCGAACAACCCGAGACGGTCGAGGCGCCGGCACCGTCCGCCGGCGACTGGCCCAGCCAGCGCCAGCAGCTGGTGGCTGCCGTGGAGGCCCTCGACCTGCACCGCCTGGAAGCCCTGTTCAACCAGTCATTGGCCCTGTATCCGGTCACGACCTGTCTGCAGGAACTCTGGCAGCCGGTCGTCCACGAACTTGAGGAAGGCTGGGATGACCATCTGGGCGCCATCCTCCAGCGCCGCACTCTGGAGGCCTTCCTCAGGACCCGGATCGGCACGCGGCTCTACCATGCCGATTCCATGTCCACGGGGCCGCTGGTACTGATCACCGCCCTGCCTGACGACCCGGGCATCCTCTGGGTACTGCTGTCCGCCCTGGCGGCCAGCGACCAGGGCTTTCGCGTGCAACTCTTCGATGTCGCCCTGCCCTTCTCCGAGATACCCCTGGCGATGGAGCGATTCAAGGCAGGCGCCTTGCTGCTCTGCAGCGGCAAGGCCGAACGCGCGGACCTGATTCGACGCCAGCTTCCCCGGCTGGCGGAGCAACTGGATGTGCCCCTGGCATTGTGTGGTCCCGCGGCCCGCATCCGTGCCGGTGATCTGGAGCCGACCCCTGTCGAGGCCCTGGGAGACGATCTGCCCCAGGCCATCACGCGGCTGAGCGCCCTGATCCGCGAGGCCTGAGCCCCCAACGGAGTCATCCATGTCTTCCCCCGTCCTGGTGTGGTTTCGCAGCGACCTGCGCATCCATGACAATACCGCCCTGGCCACAGCGGCCCGCGAAGGGCCGGTCATCGGCGTCTTCCTGCGCTGTCGGCGCCACTGGCAAGGTCATGGACTGGGTGCCAACAAGCTGGCTTTCTGGTCCCGCGGCGTAACGGCCCTCCAGGCGTCCCTGGAAGGGCTCAACATCCCGTTGCTGCACCGTGACCTGGATGACTTCAGCGAGGCACCCGGGGCCCTGTTGGCGATCGCGCACGAGCTCGGCGCCGGCAGTCTGCATTTCAACCACGAGTATCCCCTGGACGAGGTCAATCGCGACCGCGCGGTAGCCTCGGCCTTCGCGACGGCTGGCCTGAGTGCCAGGGGCCATCACGACGGCGTGGCCTTCGCCCCCGGCGAGTTGCTGACCGGCAAGGGCGACTTCTATGCGGTCTTCACGCCCTTCTCGAAGGCCTGGCATCGGCAGTTGAGTGCAGACCGACTGGCACTCCGTGACACCCCGGCCGCCCAGTCACTCATGTCCATTCCATCCGACCCCCTGCCCGAAGGGCCGCCACTCCAGGCGCCTCCCATCGACGAGAGCTTCTGGCCCGCCGGCGAAGCGCCCGCCGCCGATCGCCTGGCGCGTTTCCTGCGCTTCCGTGGCCGTCACTACAAACGGCAGCGGGACTTCCCTGCCATCCGCGGCACCAGCGAACTGTCGCCCTACCTGGCCCTGGGCATGATCTCCCACCGCCAGTGTCTCCAGGCCGTACTGGCCGAGAACGACGGGTCGCTGGCCGAGGGCGATGCCGGCCTGACGGCCTGGGTCAGCGAGCTGGTCTGGCGCGAGTTCTACCAGCATGTCGCCTTCGGCTTCCCGCGGGTGTGCCGCCACCGCGCCTTCCAGGTCGCCACCGAGCGCCTGCCCTGGCGCAACGACGATGCCGGCTTCGCGGCCTGGTGCGAGGGACGCACCGGCTACCCCATCGTGGATGCCGCCATGCGCCAGCTGGTCGCCACCGGCTGGATGCACAACCGCCTGCGCATGGTGACGGCCATGTTCCTCACTAAGCACCTGTTGATCGACTGGCGTCGCGGCGAGGCCTTCTTCCTGCGTCACCTGGTCGACGGCGAATTCGCTGCCAACAACGGGGGCTGGCAGTGGGCGGCCTCCACGGGCACCGATGCCGCCCCCTACTTCCGCATCTTCAATCCGACCACCCAGTCACAGCGCTTCGACCCCGAGGGCACCTTCCTCGCCGAGTGGCTGCCCGAACTGGCCGACCTGCCACCCAAGGCGCGGCATGCGCCGCCGCGGGACCTGCTCGGCGGCGTCGACTACCCGCCACCCATCGTGGACCACAAGGCGGCACGGGCACGCGCCCTGGATGCCTTCAAGTCCCTCACCACCGACTGATCCCGTTCACCCAAAGGGGAATCACCATGAACCAGGACACCGCCCTGGATGTGTTCTGCGCCTTCTTCAATAAGATTCAACCCGCTGTCGCTGTATTACGTGCACGACGAGGCGGGGGAAGCTGGACCTGATGCTCGACAAGCCCGGCGCACGTACGGTGCCCCTGGCAGGCGCAAGCCCATGCTCTCCGACTGGCTACTCTGCCTGTCCAGGCCCTTTTTCTGGGCCCTGATATCCCTGGCGCTGAGCAGGCGCCTTGGAGGCAAGGGAGGCGTCGGTATCCCGCGAGCCTGCTGACAGTTCATGTACCCGGTCATCGGCAGCGAATCGAGAACCGGTACCCCGTCATGCCCTTCAGTCCATCAGCGCCATTCAGCCGGCGTGCATTAACGCGCCGTGGACAGTAGACTTACCGAACAATTTCGACTTCCGGAAAGATTTAGTGACCAAGCAACACTCCTTTGATCGCGAAGCATTGCTGGCCTGCTCACGCGGCGAGCTCTTCGGTCCGGGTAACGCCCAGTTGCCGGCCCCCAACATGTTGATGCTGGATCGCATCATGCACATTCATGAAGAAGGGGGCGATCACGGCAAGGGCGAGTTGATCGCCGAGCTGGATATTCATCCCGACCTTTGGTTCTTCTACTGCCACTTCCCGGGCGATCCCGTGATGCCCGGCTGCCTGGGCCTGGATGCCATGTGGCAGCTGGTCGGCTTCTACCTGGGCTGGCTGGGCTACCCCGGTCGAGGGCGCGCCCTGGGCTGCGGAGATGTCAAGTTCAGCGGCCAGATCCTCCCCGAGGCCAGCAAGGTCACCTACCGGATCAACATCAAGCGCATCATTACCCGGCGCCTGATTCTTGGCATGGCCGACGGCACCGTCTGTGTCGACGGCCGCGACATCTACCAGGCCAATGACCTCCGCGTCGGCCTGTTCACCTCAACCGCGAACTTCTGAACAGGAGGCTCCCATGCGACGAGTGGTAGTCACCGGCCTGGGCATCGTGTCCTGCCTGGGTAACGAGAGACAACAAGTTCTTGAGGCGCTCAGGACAGGGCGCTCCGGTATCCGCTTCAAGGAAGAATATGCCGACAAGGGGTTTCGCAGTCAGGTCGCGGGCGTGGTAGACATCGACCTGGACGCCTTGATCGACCGCAAGCTGCGCCGCTTCATGGGTGATGCGGCAGCTTATGCCTATGTCTCCATGGCCCAGGCCATCGAGGATGCCGGTCTCGCGCCCGATCAGGTCTCCAACGAGCGGACGGGGCTGATCGCCGGCTCGGGCGGTGCCTCGAGTGCCAATCAGGTCGAGGCTGCCGATGTCTTGCGCGAGAAGGGCCTGCGCCGTGTCGGCCCCTACCGGGTCACCCGCACCATGGGCAGTACCGTCTCGGCCTGCCTGTCGACCCCGTTCAGGATCAAGGGGGTCAACTACTCCATCTCCTCGGCCTGTGCCACCTCGGCCCACTGCATCGGCAGTGCCATGGAGCAGATCCAGCTTGGCAAGCAGGATGTGGTCTTCGCCGGGGGCGGAGAGGAGGAGCACTGGACCCTGTCCTGTCTCTTCGATGCCATGGGCGCCCTTTCAACCCACTACAACGACACCCCGGAAAAGGCCTCGCGACCCTATGACCAGGCCCGCGACGGCTTCGTGATCGCCGGGGGCGGCGGCATGCTGGTGCTCGAGGAACTGGAGCACGCCAGGGCACGCGGCGCGAAGATCTACGCCGAGGTGGTAGGCTACGGTGCCACCTCCGACGGCCATGACATGGTCGCCCCCTCCGGGGAAGGCGCCGTACGCTGCATGCGCCAGGCGATGGCCACGGTGAATGGCAGCATCGACTACATCAATACCCATGGCACCTCCACGCCGGTGGGTGATGTGGCCGAGCTCAAGGCCATCCGCGAGGTCTTCGGCAACACTACCCCGGCGATGAGCTCCACCAAGTCATTGACCGGCCACTCCCTGGGCGCCACCGGCGTGCAGGAGGCCATCTACTCGCTGTTGATGATGGAGCATGACTTCATCGCGGCATCGGCCAATATCGACAACCTCGACGACCAGGCCGATGGCTTCGATATCGTTACCGAGTGTCGCGAGGGCGCGAAGATCGATCGTGTCCTGTCCAACAGCTTCGGCTTCGGCGGTACCAACGCCTGCCTGGTGCTGGAGCGGTTCCAGGGCTGAACCCGACTCGGCCACCGAGACGAGAACGGCGCCCCGTGGGGCGCCGTTCTCGTGGGTAGCGGGTAGCTAGGTGAGAGAAGCCGCCTCGACGTGCACCGGCCGGGGAACCTCGGAGATCTCGGCCAGCCTCGCTTCGATCCAGTCCTCCACCTCGGCCATCACCTCATCGGACGTGCGCCCTTCGGTGGCGATGGGCTCGCCGACCACCAGCGACAGGCGTCCGGGGTTCTTGACCCAGTGACGACCCGGCCAGCGCTCACCGGCATTGTGCGCCACCGGCAACACCGGCACGCCGGCACGACAGGCGATCACCGCGCCGCTCTTGTTGTAGCGCTTGCGTTTACCCGGCTCGACCCGCGTTCCCTCCGGAAAGATCAGCACCGACAAGCCCTCATCCAGACGCTGCTTGCCCTGGGTCAACACCTGCTTGATGGCCCGCGAGGGCCTGGAGCGATCCAGGGCGATGGGATGCAGCAGGCGCAGCCCCCAGCCGAAGATCGGAATATTCAGCAGCTCACGCTTGAGTACGGTGCATACCGGCGGCTTGATCAATTGCAGGTAAACGGTTTCCCACTCGCACTGATGATTTGCAAGGATAACGCAGGGGCCCGGCGGCACATTCGCTAGACCGCTGATCTCGTGGCGGACGCCACACGCCAGGCGGAACCAGGCGATGATGAAGTGGTTGTAGAGGTTCAGCAGACGATAGCGTTGCTTCAGAGGCAACAGGGGCGAGACCGGCAGGAAGAGCACCCCGCAGACCAGGATGGCCAGGAAGTACCCGGCATAGAAGAGCAGGCTACGCAGGCGATTCATGGCGTCACCTCGCTGGCCGGGCTCGAGGGGACGACCTCATTCGCCTGGCACCAGGCGTCCAGCATCAGCCCCATCTCCAGGCGCCAGGGCTTCTGGTGCACCCCAAAGACCTCGAGCACGCGTCGACAATTGAGCACCCGTCGCAGCGGCTGACCATGATGATGGCTCAATGCCTTCAGGGTCCCCAGTTGGCGATGGTCACCCCGACCTTCCAGGCGTGTCGCCAGTTGGGTCCTGACCGTCGAGACGAAGGTATAGGCACTGACCGGCTCAGTGCCGGCCAGATGGTAGCTTCCCCATGCCTCCGCACCACAGCGCTGCTGCTGGAGCATGCCGACCAGGGCCATGGCCACGGCATCCACCGACGTCGGACAGAAGATCACGTCGGTTTCTCCTCGCAGTTCGCCACCGGCGACCAGGGTATCGATCAAGTCATCGAGCCAGGCATGGCCTCCCTCCAGGGCGAACATCGGCCCCACGCGCACGATCAGGTGATGTGGACATTCCGCCCGGATCCGGTCCCCGGTGGCGATCAGCCGCCGCAGACTCTCGTCACGGGGTCGGGGAATCACATGCTCATCGATGGGCGAGTCGAAACCGTCCTCATAGAGCTGGTCGGAGACACACCACACCAGAGGGACGCCCGACGTTACGCAGGCTTCCATGCAGGTTTCCACCGACCGGGCATGAGCCGTGACCGCCGCGGGTTCGGCGCTGATCGGCCTGGCCAGCGGAGGAATCACCAGGGCATCCGGCGCCAGGGCCTCGAGTTGTCCCGGCGTCACTTCACAGCCCGCTTCGATCATCAGTTCGGTGTCACTGCGTCGCCTGGCCACTCTTGCCAGCGCCAGGCTCAGGCAATGGCCTGCATCCAGTATCAGCAGCTTCACGGCAACTCCTTCACATTCCGAGACATGGCTAGCGTCGATGGCTAGAAGGGGATCTCGTCGTCGAAATCATCGAAGCTGCCCGGATCGGGCGCGCCATAATTACCCTGCTGCTGGCCGCCCTGCTGTTGACCGCCCTGCTGGCCACCCTGCTGTTGACCGCCCTGAGCGGGTGCTGGCTGAGGGGCTGGGCGCTGGGGCTGGCCGCCACCCTGCTGCGGCGCGTTGCCGTAGCCTCCCTGAGGCGGTTGAGACTGACCGCCCTGGTAGCCGCCACCCTGATTGCCGGACTGGGGCATATCGCCGCCACCGCGCGAGTCGAGCATCTGCATGTCGTTGGCGACGATCTCGGTACTGTACTTGTCCTGGCCGTCCTGACCCTGCCACTTGCGGGTCTGCAGGCGGCCCTCGATATAGACCTTGCTGCCCTTCTTGAGGTACTGCTGGGCGATCTCGGCGAGCTTGTTGAACAGCACGATTCGGTGCCATTCGGTGCGCTCCTGGCGCTGGCCGCTCTGCTTGTCCATCCAGGTATCGGTGGTGGCCAGGTTGAGGTTGGCAACGGCGGTACCGGAGGGCGTGAAGCGCACCTCGGGATCCTGTCCCAGGTTGCCGATGAGGATGACCTTGTTGACGCCGCGGGCCATGATGGACTCCTTGCTGTCTTGGATGGTGGTAGGTTCAAGAGGTGGCGCAATCTACGCCCTGTGTCAAATCATACCCTGCTCAGTTGCCCGGGTCCCGGCGTGCCTCCATCAATCGTGTCAGGGCGTCTTGATCGAGGTGACGCTTATCCACCTTGAGATAGGCCAGCCGTTCCTCGGGCACCACCAGTACATCCTCGACGCCGGCAATGTCGGCAAGACGGTCCATCAGGGTCTCCAGAGCGTCCCCCTCGTGACCGTCATCCAGCGCGATGACCTCACTCGACAGATGAGGAGGCGCCGACATCCCGACCATCAAGGCCAGCCAGGCCAGGCCCACCAGCGCCGCACCGACGAAGACAGCCGACAGGCTCCATGTCTGGGCAAGCAGCCCCCCCATCACCCCCCCCAGGAAGGCACCCAGGAACTGGCTGGTGGAGTAGATGCCCATGGCCGTTCCCTTGGCGCCGGCCGGTGCCAGCTTGCTGAGCATCGAGGGTAGCGTCGCCTCGAGCAGGTTGAAGGCAATGAAGAACAGCCACAACCAGGCAAACAGACCCCAGACCCCCTCGGCCAGGCCGGCCAGACCGCCCAGGCTCAGGGTGATCAGGGTGATCGCCAGCAGACACATGGCCTTCATCCGACGATACTTCTCCGCCACGACCACCAGAGGAACCATGGTCACGAAGGCCAGGGCCATGACCCCCAGGTAGGTGAGGCCATGGCGCTCGATGGGAATCCCCGCCTCGATCAGGCGGAAGGGCACGGCGACGAAGATCGCCATCAGGATGAGGTGGAGCGCAAAGATCGAGACATCCATCCGCCAGAGGTCCCTGTTTCCCAGGATTTGGCGGAACTGCTGACGGTCGAGGCCCACATCGCGATGGCGTGTTCGTCGCGGCGCCGGCGGCACCAGCTTCCACAGCACGACGAGCCCCAGGACGGCGAGGCCCACGGTGAACCAGAAGACCCCGGCCAGACCGAATCCCGACGCCAGCCAGGGGCCCAGCACCATGGCCAGGGCGAAGGCCGTTCCGATCGACAGGCCGATGGTGGCCATGGCCGTGGTTCGCACCTGCTCCCGGGTCTGGTCGGCCAGCAAGGCCATGATCGCCGCCGCCACGGCGCCACTGCCCTGCAGGCAGCGTCCCGCGATCACCATGGCGATGGTCTCCGCCTGGGCCGCCAATACGCTACCCAGCAGGAAGAGCAGCAGGCCGAAGGCGATCACCGGCTTGCGCCCGAACCGATCGGAGGCCAGACCGAAGGGAATCTGCAACACTGCCTGGGTCAGGCCATAGACACCCAGTGCCAGGCCGACCAGCAGGGGGGTGGCACCTCTCAGGTCGTCGGCATAGATGGCCAGCACCGGCAGCACCATGAACAGGCCGAGCATGCGAGTGGCATAGAGGCAGGCAAGACCGGCGATGGCGCGTCGTTCGGTGGCTAACAGCAGTCCTGAGACCTTTCGCATAGAGGATTCGGCTTTCCGTGAGCGAGCGCGTGGCGCCCGTTGATGGACCGCATAGTCTAGCGGCTCACTGCACGGGAGGGAAAGCCATCCGCCGCCATCCGTTTTGCCCGGCGACCCGCGCGACCCGTATACTCTCTCTTTTGCTGCGTGTCTCGAGGTGGGAATGGACAGGATTCTGGTCAGGGGTGCCCGCACCCACAACCTCAAGCAGATCGATGTGGATCTACCCCGCGACAGGCTGATCGTGATCACCGGGCTCTCGGGCTCGGGCAAGTCGTCGCTGGCCTTCGACACCCTCTATGCCGAAGGCCAGCGTCGCTATGTGG
>JAGXGN010000038.1 GCA_024636705.1 Halomonas sp. | reverse complement strand
TGTCGCCCAGCGACACGGGCGACACGGAGACGAATGACACAGCTTGCCTACCAGGGGAGGGAGCATAAAAAGGAGCAGGGCCGCGACACCGATTTCTCATCCAGATTGTCGCTGGCTTCTCATACAGATTGACGCGCTACACTGGCGCTCATCCCGACACTCACAGGCAACATTATGCTCTTGCAGCAGGGTCTGAATGGCGTCGAGGCAGCCTCGGGGTAGAGCGATGTGTAAGGGATAGTTCTCTGCACAGCCGATGACGCGGGGTTTATTCCATACGGATAGCCGTAGTGCCTGAGCCTTATAGAACTCCGGATTCTGGAAGGCCGCCAGTCGGATCAGACGATTGGTAATTGTCTGGGGTAGTTCAGATTTCTCGAAGTAGATCAGGTTGGCCAGTGTGACAGTCAGCGAGGAGGGCATCTGACCGGCATGCAGTTGCTTCGGGAAACGGGGGGATCGCTGCCAAGGTGTGGCCAGGTCCTCCTCGCCGATGAAGGTGACATCCAGTGGATGCGCTTCCCCGAGTGCACTCAGGATGGTGGGCTCGATATCATGGGGTACCATCGTAGAGACCGAGGCCAGGAAGGCCCACTGGTCGGGATAAGGTTGTAGGTCGTCATCAACGAATATGCTGCTACCATTCAGTCGAGGCTGTTTCTGCAGTGGTAGGGCGATCAAGTTGCCGAACCCGCCCTTAGGCATCGTGTCCTGATTGGGGAATAGGCGGTCATAGGAGGTCAGCTTGAGCTGGCGGGTGCGGGTGCAGGTGTGGCTGATCAATGCGGTTCCCAGATGACGGGCTTCACGAGCAGGGACCTTGTCTGCAAAAAAGATCCAAGCATGAGCCCCCTGGCCTGATCGCGAGACCTCCAGAGCCACTGGCACATCGAGCTCGTGACACGTTCGTGCGAAGGCTTGGATGTCGTCTCGCCATTCTTCCTCATCGAAGTCCACGGCGAGCAGGTAGCACCCATCATCTTCCAACAGAGGATATAGACCGATGGTGTGCTTGCCGGCCAGGTGATAGTAGATGACGGAGTCCGATAGCGGCAGCAGTTGTCGGTGCTGGCACTCCTTGCACTTGATTCGGGGTTTCTGGCAGATACCGGGACGCCACTCATTAGCACAGGCGGGGGAGTAGCCGGACTTACCGGTTGTGCTGCTTTCCCATCGCAGGGGGTAGACATCGGAGCGGCCCCGAAACAGGCGCTGGAATAGAGCGACCTTGTCAGTAGGGGAGAGGCGGGAAGTTGGCGTAGCGGGTGACGGGTTCGGTGAAGGTGGCCTCCCGGATGCAGGGCGCCACTCGATGCCGTGCGCTTCCAGCAAGGCAATCAGACGTTCGTTTTCAGCTTGCAGCGCTGCGAGTGAATCATCCACTGACATCATTCTGTGCTCATCGCCTACCGCTGGCTGTTACTCAGCGAACGGAGTTGATGTAAAGACCACTCGGTATTCTTGATAATCATTGTGGGGGATACTGGCCAGGGGTCAAACGTCCGGAAACTCCTGAATCACAGCTACTGTGGCAGCCCCCACTGCGCTGAAACTGACCACCGATCAAGAGGCAGTCGCCATGCCGGGTGCCTCCGGGAGAGCGCTCTGGCATCCAGCCAGCCTGGATCACGCTTGCAGAGAGACCAGGTGCACGCCGGGCTGTTCGGGCGCACTGCGCGACTTCTGGGCGCAACACCCTGATGCCAAGGCGCCACTGGAAGCCTGGATCGATGAGGTGAAGCATGCCGACTGGAAAGATGCGCATGACATCAAGGCCAAGTACCGGAGCGCCAGTCCAGTGGGTAACAAGCGCGTCGTGTTCAACATCAAGGGTAACGACTATCGGCTGATCGTCGCCGTTGCCTACCGGTTTGGCGTAGTCTACATCAAGTTAATCGGCACTCACGCGGAGTACGACAAGGTGGATGCCGAAACCGTAGAGATGGAGTAACCCATGGATATTCGCCCCATTCGCACCGAGGACGACTACCAGGCCGCCCTGCGGGAAGTGTCCGCCTACTTCGATAATGAGCCGGAACTTGGCACCGAAGAGGGCGACCGCTTCGAGATCCTCATGACGCTAGTCGAGGCCTACGAAGCCAGGCACTTTCCCGTGGACCTGCCGGATCCCTCGAGGCCATCAAGTTTCGCATGGAGCAGCAGGGCCTCACGTCCAAGGATCTCGAACCCGCCATTGGCCGGCGCAATCGCGTCTATGAGATCCTGAACGGCAAACGTAACTTGACCCTCGCCATGGTCTGGAAACTTCACCATATGTTCGGCATTCCTGCCGAGAGCCTGATCAAGCCCCCTCACCATGCCTGATATTCGCCTGCGTATCGAACTGCTCGACACCGATCCCCTGGTCTGGCGCCGCGTGCTGGTGCCGGAGCAGATCAACCTGCACCGCCTACACGTGGTGATCCTGGCGACCATGGCCTGTACCCGCCGGCTGCTCGCATCCCGCCAACGGGAGGCCTGAATGCTCAATGCCCGCATCAAGCTGCGCCACCTTCAGGCCTTCCTCGAGGTGGCGCGACACCGCAGCTTCGCCCGAGCCGCCGACACCCTGGCGATCTCCCAGCCGGGGATATCCAAGACCATCCGGGAACTCGAAGACATCCTGGGTACGTCGCTTTTCGAGCGCACCCCGCGGGGAATCTCCCTGACCCAGGCTGGTTTGACCCTGTTGCGCCATGCCGGGCCGGCCATACGGGCCCTCGAGGAAGGCATGATGGCTCTGGGCGATGTGCATCAGGGCGTGTGGCTCCGGGTGGGGGCGCTCTCGACGGTGGAGACTCGGCTGCTGCCCGATGCGATCCGTCGCTGGCACGGTGAAGAGCGTGGAGCGGGAGAAGCTGGCATCAAGGTGATCTCCGGCCCCAGCGCCTTCCTGCTCTCTCGGTTGCGGCGAGGCGAGCTGGACCTGGTGGTGGGCCGCATGACCGAGGCCCGGGAGATACAGGATCTCGCCTTCGAGCATCTCTACTACGAGGCGCTGATCTTGGTGGTGCGTGCGGGTCATCCACTGGCCGCTGTCCAGGCGCTTTCACCGGATCAGTTGTCCGCCTTCCCCTGGGTGCTACCCTCTGCCCATACCACGCTTCGACAGCAGGTCGACAGCTTCCTGGTACGCCATTCCCTGGTGCTTCCGCCTGCCCGGCTCGAGACCTTGTCCCTGCCGATCAGCCGTCGCTACACCCTGGAGAGTGATGCGATATGGGTCGCACCCGAGGAGGCCGTCGCCGAGGATAGGGAAACGGGACGGCTATGCCGGCTTGCTCTGGACATGGAATCCCGGGGAGGGTCGGTGGGCCTTTGCACCAACGCCAGCATGCAGCCTTCGCTGGCCCTCGAGGCCTTCTGCGAGATCCTCCGCGAGGTCACGGCACTGCGCCCGCCGGGCCAGCCCACTTAACCTGTGGGTTATGGGGGAGTGTCGAGACGTCAATTGGCACTCCTGCGACAAGAGACCACACTGTAGTACTCCTCCCTTCCAGAGACGATTTCTCATGCAAGACGACAACAGGCGATTCGTGGAACGCGATCGCAGCTGGCACCCCCCCGCCTATGCCCCCGGCTACAAGACCACCGTGGCACGCTCGCCGCGCCAGGCGCTGGTCAGCATGCAGAAGCCCAGTGTTTCGGAGCTCTCCGGACCAGACTTCCAGAAGCTGCGCATGGGTCCCCATGACAACGACCTGCTGCTCAACTTTCGTGAAGACCCCGCGTTGACAGGTGCCGCAGGCCTGCCGGTGGGCGAGCGCATCATCATGTTCGGCCGCGTGGTCGACCAGTTCGACAAGCCCGTGCCGCACACCCTGGTGGAGATGTGGCAGGCCAATGCCGGTGGCCGCTATCGCCACAAGAACGACAACTACCTGGCGTCACTGGATCCCAACTTCGGGGGCGTGGGGCGCTGCCTGACCGATGAGCATGGCTGGTACAACTTCCGCACCATCAAGCCGGGGCCCTATCCCTGGCCGAATGACACGAACAGCTGGCGCCCGGCGCATATACACATCTCGGTGATGGGCCCGGCGATCTCCACGCGGCTGATCACCCAGATGTACTTCGAGGGGGATCCCTTGATTCCGATCTGTCCGATCGTGCAGACGATCAACGACAAGGATGCCGTGGAGACCATGATCGGACGCCTCGATCTGCCCCGCAGTAATCCCATGGATTGCCTGGCCTACCGTTTCGATCTGGTGGTGCGCGGCGAGCTGCAGACCTATTTTGAAAATCAGTAATTCGGTTTGAAAACCAGTAATCGGTTCAAGAACCAGTGACAGGGCAGCCCGACATGAAACAACCCAATTCCGTCCCCTGCAGCGAACTGCTGCTGCGCGAGACCGCTTCCCAGACCGCCGGCCCCTACGTGCATATCGGCCTGGCACTCGCCGCTGCAGGCAACCCCACCCGCGACGAAGAGATCTGGAACCAGATGGCCAAGCCGGAGGCCGAGGGCGAACACATCGAGGTGGTCGGTACCGTGATCGACGGCAACGGCGACCTGGTGCGCGATGCTTTCATCGAGGCCTGGCAGGCCGACGGCAACGGCGACTACCAGCGCGAGTACGACCTTAAGAAGCCGTTCAACAGCTTCGGGCGAACCGCCACCACCTTCGACCGCGGTAGCGAATGGTCGCTCAAGACCCTCAAGCCGGGCCCGGTGGCCCACGCCAGCGGTCAGCCGATGGCACCGCACATCAACCTGATGCTCTTCGCCCGCGGCATCAACATCCACCTGCAGACGCGTCTATACTTCGAGGATGAAATCGAGGCCAATGCCGCCTGCCCGGTGCTGAGTCGTATCGAGTCGCCGACTCGCCGCGAAACGCTGATCGCCAAGCGCGAGGAAGTCGACGGCAAGGTGCGCTATCGTCTCGACATCCGCCTGCAAGGCGAGGGCGAGACGGTGTTCTTCGATTTTTGAGCCCGCCGCGGAAAGGGGGAATGCTGCGCCGCCATTCGAGAGGGTGGCGGCGCTGTTTCTGGATCCCCGTCCCTTGGACTAAAGTCGATTATCATGTTGCTTCTCAAAAGGGTTAAGCTCCAATCATGCTATCGAACACGTGTTCGCAATGCGAACGATCGATAGGTCAACCACAATCCGGGAGTTGTCCGATGAACCGCAAACTTTCCCGCTGCCTGCTGGCCGCCTCCATCGCCACCCTGAGCGCCGCTTCCGCCCAGGCCGCCACGACCCTGCGCATGGCCCATTTCTGGCCGGGTGCCTCGGGCATTAACCAGGAGGTCTTCGAGGCCTGGGCGGCCTCCATCGAGGAGGAGTCCGACGGCGAGCTCAGGGTCGAGATGTTCCCCTCTGGCACCCTGGCCAAGCCCGACTCCATCTACGAGGCGGTGGCAAATGGCATCGCCGACATCGGCGCTACCGCCCAGGGCTATACCGCCGGGCGCTTCCCGCTGTCGCAGGTCGTCGAGCTGCCCGGCGTAGCCACCACCGCGACCCAGGGCGCCTGCGTGCTGCAGACCCTCTACGACGAGGGCCATCTGGACGAGGAGTACGCCGACACCAAGCCGCTGTTCATGTTCACCACCGGGCCGGGTGGCATCCATACCATCGATACCGATGTCCAGGTGCCATCCGACCTCGAGGGGTTGCGCATCCGTCGCCCCACCGCGGTGGCGGGCGAAATGCTCGAGAACATGGGGGCGAGCCCCGTGGGCATGCCGGCACCTGACATCTACACCGCCATGCAGCGCGGCGTCATCGATGGCCTGAGCTTCCCCTGGGAGGGGCTGAAGGGGTTCCGGATCAACGAGCTGGTTGAGTACCACACCGAGGTGCCGTTCTACACCCTGATCTTCGTGGCCACCATGAACCAGCGTGCCTACGACAACCTGAGCCCCGAGCAGCAGGCGGTGATCGACGCCAACTCCGGCATGCGGTGGGCCGAGAACGCCGGCGTGGTGTTCGATCGCCTCGACGTGGAAGGCAAGCAGGAGGCGAAGGAGGCGGGCCACACCATCCGCGAGATCGACAACCCCCTGGAGAACCCGGACTGGCAGAAGCCGCTCCAGGACGGCATCGAAAGCTACCTGGATCGGCTCGAGGAGCGCGGCCTGCCGGGGCGCGAGGTTTACGAGGCCGCCCTGGCGGCCAGCGAGTCCTGCGCCACCGACCAGGAGTAAGGGGGATGCAGTCCACCCTGGAAAGGGCCAGCCAGTGGCTGGCCCTGCTGTGCAAGCTCGTCGCCGGCATCGCTCTGGTGGCGCTGCTGGGGGTGACCATCGCCGATGTCAGCACCCGCTACCTCTATCGGCTCACCGAGGGAGCCATCGCCCTGCACGTCTCCGGCAGCGTGGAACTGGTCAGCTACCTGATGCTGTTCTCCCTGCTGGCGGCCATGGCGGCCAACGTGGAGAAGAGCCAGGTGGTGGTGGAGGCCTTCTCCCATGGCCTGTCTCCCACCCTCAAGAACCGCCTGCATGGCGTCTATCTCCTGGGTTTCGCGGCACTCGGCTTGATTCTCTTCCTCGGCCTGGTGGATTCCGCCGCCTCGGCCGCCCGGCATGGCGAGGTGACCCAGGACCTGCGAATTCCCATGGGGCCTATCTATTACGCGGCCGCCGTACTCAGCCTGCTGCTGGGGCTGCGCAGCCTGGTCCATGCCGTGCTGAGTGCCGTCTTCGCTGCCGAGGGGGAGGTCTCTCATGGCGAGTGAGATGATCGGGGCCATCGGGCTGGCCCTACTGCTGGTGCTGATGGTGCTGCGGGTCCCGGTGGCGCTGACCATGCTGATCGTCGGCGTGGTGGGCTTCGCCCAGGTGATCAGCTGGAGTGCGGCCATCGCCCAGCTCAAGACCGTGCCGGTGGAGGTGCTCTCCAACTACAGCTTCAGCGCCGTGCCGATGTTCATCCTGATGGGCGTGCTGGCGGCGCATTCCGGCATGGCCGGCAAGCTATTCCAGTCGGCGCGCACCATCTGTGGCGGCTGGAAAGGGGGACTCGCCATCGCCGCGGTGGGCTCCTGCGGGATCTTCTCGGCGATCTCCGGCTCGTCGCTGGCCACCGCCAGCACCATGACCCGTGTCGCCCTGCCGGAGATGGAGCGCTACGGGTACAACCGCGGCCTGGCCACCGGCGCGCTGGCCGCCGGCGGCACCTTGGGCATCATGATTCCGCCCAGTATCGCGTTGCTGATCTACGCCATCCTCACCGAGCAGTCGGTGGGCGACATGTTCATGGCCGGCCTGGTGCCGGGGCTGATGGGGCTGGTGATGTATGCGCTCACCGTCACCGTGGTGATGCGCCTCAAGCCCTCGCTGGCGGTGGCCGGCGAGCCGACCTCATGGCTGCAGAAGCTGGCCTCGCTCGGCGGGCTGGTGCCGTTCTTCGCGGTTTTCCTGGTGATGATCCTGGGGATCTACTTCGGCGCCTTTACCCCCACCGAGGGGGCCAGCGTCGGCGCCTTCGCCACCCTGCTCTACGCTCTGGTCAAGGGCATGCGCGGTGCCGAGCTGTGGCACAGCGTGCAGGAGACCCTAGCCCTCTCCGCCGTGGTGTTCTTCATGTTGGTAGGGGCCGAGACCCTGGGCTATTTCATCTCGGTGTCGCGGATATCGTTCTCGATCACCGACTTTCTCTACGGCATGGAGCTGGCGCCGATCGTAGTGGTGCTGTGCATCCTGCTGCTCTACTTCGTGCTGGGCATGTTCATGGACGCGATCGCCATGCTGGTGATCACGGTGCCGGTGGTGTTCCCGATCATCCAGTCGCTGGGCATCGACCCGGTGTGGTTCGGCATCATCACCGTGCTGACCGTGGAGCTGGGGCTGATCACCCCACCGGTGGGCATGAACGTCTTCGTGATCAAGGCCATGGCTCCCCACGTGGGGTTGGGCGAGATCTTCAAGGGCGTGGCGCCGTTCATCGTCTCGGATTTCCTGCGCCTAGCGCTACTGATCCTCTTCCCCGTGCTCTCCACGATGTTCCTGATCTGACTGGTGCACTCCGATTTCACCTAACATAGGCCTTTCAGCATTGGTAAGAGTTGCGCACCGTTCCTGGCGCGCTACGTCGTAAGTGATGCCGTTCAGCAAAAGCTGTCATGACTGATCTGATGATGTCTTCTTCCTCTCGCCAGTGATGGCATCGATGATGCTCTCGCAGAACCAGCGCTGGGCCGGGGAACGGGCGGTATGGGACTGCCAGTGGAGTGCGACATCGAAAGTCGGTACCTCGAACGGCAGATCGAGCACCTTGAGTGGTGCCTCGCGTGCAAAGGTGCTGGCGATCTGCTCGGGCAGGATGGCCAACATGTCGCTTTCCCTAAGGATGCGCGGCAGGCTCGAAAAGTGCGACACCTTCAGGCTGACCTTGCGATGTAATCTCTGCTCGTGCAGCACGTCCTCGGCCAGGCCATGCCCGGTCGAGGCGGCGACCACGGCGTGCCGTGCCTGAATGAATTGCTCTAGGTTCAGCGAGTCGCCTATCGTGGCGTGGTCGCGATTGAGCAGGCAGACATAGCGTTCGTCGCTGAGGAGCACCCGGCGCTCTATGCCCGCCGCGTTGATTGGACGGCTGCAGATGACGGCATTGACCTTGCCGGTGGCCAGCCAGTCCTCGACCTTGTCGATCTCCAGAGGAACGACCTCGAGCTCGACGTCGGGGGCCTGGGCGTGCAAGTAAACAAGAATGCGCGGCAATAGCGACATCTCGCCAAGGTCGGTCAGTGCCAGGCGAAAGCGTTTTTGAGAGTGGCGTGGCTCGAACTCATTGTTGCTTTCCAGAACGCTATCGATCTGGGCCAGTGAATCGCGCAGGACGGGATAGAGCTGCATGGCGGTAAAGGTGGGCTCCATGCCGTCGCGGGACCGTACGAACAAACGGTCACCAAACAGATCGCGCAGGCGTGACAGAGCATAGCTCACCGAAGGCTGGGTAACGTGCAGGCGTTCTGCGGCCAGCGTCACGCTACGGGCATCGTAGAGCGTGACGAAGACTCTTACCAGGTTGAGATCAATGGCAGCCATAGAATAAATACTATTTATTCCAGAGATAAAATTTATCGATTTGATCAATTTTAGCAGGTTGGTTAGCGTGAATCACATAACTATTCCTGATTACTCATCTTAATCAGCCGTCAGGCCAGTATTGATCTACACTGAAAGTGTTCGAAAGGTCAAGGAGTTAGCGCCATGGCTCGCAATCCCATCCAGTTCCAGTCCGGTCTGTCACTGCCGGCCTTCCTCGAGCA
>JAGXGN010000037.1 GCA_024636705.1 Halomonas sp. | reverse complement strand
GCACCATGCGGGCCAGCCGCGGGTCGATGGGGAGCCGCGCCAGCTTGCGACCGGTCGAGGTCAGGCGATTGTCCGCGTCCACTGCACCCAATTCGAACAGCAGGCGGAAGCCATCGGTGATGAATCGCGAGTCGGGCGGATCGACAAACGGGAAGGCCGAGATGTCATCGGCTTTCAATGACAGCAGCGACAGCATCGAGAGGATCACCGAGGCCAGGTTGGTACGGCGTATCTCGGGGTCGGTGAAGGCGGGCCGGGCAAGGAAGTCTTCCTCATCGTAGAGGCGGATGCAGACTCCCTCGGCCACCCGCCCGCAGCGACCCTTGCGCTGGTCGGCACTGGCCTGGCTGATCGGCTCGACCGGCAGGCGCTGAATCTTGGTCTTATAGCTGTAGCGACTGAGGCGTACCAGGCCGGGATCGATGACGTAGCGGATACCCGGCACGGTGAGCGAGGTCTCGGCCACATTGGTCGAAAGGACGATGCGGCGCCCGGCATGGGGAGCGAAGACCCGGTTCTGCTCGGCGTTGGAGAGCCGCGCATAGAGTGGCAGGATCTCGGTGTCCCTGAGCTCGGCGCGACGCAGCGTGTCGGCGGTCTCGCGGATCTCGCGTTCACCGGGCAGGAACACCAGGATGTCCCGCGGGCCATGGAACCAGCGCTTGTCCCGCTCGACCCGCTCGATCTCCTCCACGGCATGCAGGAGGCCTTCCTGCAGCGTACGATCCTCCTCGTCGTCGGCCTCGCGCAGCAGCGGCCGATAGCGCACTTCCACCGGGTAGGCACGGCCGGAGACCTCCACCACCGGTGCCTGCCTCGCCGACCCGTCGGGACCCGGCAGGGCGAAGTGCGCCGCGAAGCGTTCCACATCGATGGTCGCCGAGGTGATGATCACCTTGAGGTCGGGGCGGCGAGCCGTCAGGCGCTTGAGGTAGCCGAGCAGGAAGTCGATGTTGAGGCTGCGCTCGTGGGCCTCATCGATGATGATCGCCTCATAGCGCAGGAGATCGGGGTCGTGGCGGGTCTCGGCCAGCAGGATGCCGTCGGTCATCAGCTTGACCAAGGTGTCGTCATTGCTTTGGTCGGTGAAGCGCACCTGGTAGCCCACCTGCTCCCCTAGGGGCACCGCCATCTCCTCGGCGAGGCGGGTCGCCACCGAACGGGCCGCCAGCCGCCTCGGCTGGGTATGGCCGATCAGGCCACGACGTCCCAGGCCCAGTTCCAGGCAGAGCTTGGGCAGCTGGGTCGTTTTGCCGGAGCCGGTCTCTCCGGCCACGACCACCACCTGGTGGTCGCGCAGGGCCGCCAGGATGTCCTCGCGTCGCTGGACCACCGGCAGTTCAGGCGGATACGCGAGGGTCACCGGACGATCGGCGCGGCGCACTGCCGTCTGGCAGGACCGGGTCAGGGCATCCCTGAGCGGTGCCATGCCACGATCTACCGGCTTGCCATCCTTCAATCGACGCTCAAGACCGCGCAGGCGCCTGTCCAACTCCGGGACATCACGCCGCATGGCACCCTCGAGATCCCGGCGTAGGGCCGCGATCGCGTCGGTGTCGGACTGGCTGGGGGAGTTTGAGGGTCGAGTCGCGGTTGTCACGTTGGACGCGTTGACTCCTTGGCATCGGTGCGGGGGGTAACAGCGTCTCCATCCCGGGAGGACGGAACGCATCATCCATTGTAACGCTCGGGCCGGAACAGCGCCTAATCCTGGACAGTGTTCTTCAATATTGTTCCTCGCTATGGCAGCAATGCAGGCGACGCCATCGGGGGTCAGGGGTCGCCTGACGGCTCGTCGCGAAGCTGACGGCGCAACACCTTGCCGACATTGGTTTTCGGCAAGGTGCCACGAAACTCGATGTGCTTCGGCACCTTGTAGCCGGCGAGTTCCTTCCTGCACCAGAGACGCAGCTCCTCCGCCTCCAGCTTCCCCTCCCGGACCACCACGAAGAGCCGGATCGCCTCGCCACTGGTCTCGTCGGGCATGCCCACGGCGGCACATTCCAGCACTCCGGGATGGGCGGCCACGACATCCTCGATCTCGTTGGGATAGACATTGAAACCGGAGACCAGAATCATGTCCTTCTTGCGGTCGACGATGCGGATATAGCCGTCCTCCTGGAGCACGGCGATATCGCCGGTATGTAACCAGCCGTCGCCGTCGATGGCCACGGCGGTCTCGTCGTCACGCTTCCAGTAGCCCTTCATTACTTGGGGGCCGCGGACACACAGCTCCCCGGCCTCACCCAGCGGCAGGTCGTTGCCCTCGGCATCGACGACCTTGACCGAGGTGCCGGCCACGGGCGGGCCGATGGTGCCGAGCTGGATGGCGTCCACCGGATTGAAGCTGACGATCGGTGAGGTCTCGGTCAGGCCATAGCCCTCGGCGATCGGGCAACCCGTCACCGCTTCCCAGCGCTCGGCCGCTACCCGGGTCAGGGCCATGCCACCGGAAATGGTCAGGTGCAGCCGGGAGAAATCGAGACGGCGGAAATCCTCGCGATGACAGAGGGCATTGAACAGGGTGTTCAGGCCGATGAAGGCGGTGAAGGAACCCTTGCCGAGCGTCTTGACGAAGGCATCGAGGTCACGAGGGTTGGTGATGAGGACCGAATGGTTGCCGGTCTCCATCATGAACAGGCAGTTCACCGTGAAGGTATAGATATGGTAGACCGGCAAGGGCGCGATCACGGTCTCATCGCCCTCGCGCAGCCCCGGGCCGATGGCCTGGCGCGCCTGGAGCATGTTGGCGACCAGGTTGCGGTGGCTGAGCATGGCGCCCCTGGGTTTACCCGTCGTTCCTCCGGTGTACTGCAGCACGGCAAGGTCATCCGGCTTGCCGATGCACGCCAGATGATCCTGCCCGGCACCCATCTTGAGGGCCCGGCGGAAGGGCGTGGCGCCGGGCAGGGAAAAACCGGGGGCCAGCTTCTTGAGGTGCTTGACGACCGCGTTGATCAGCACCCGCCTGGGAAAGCCGTGTAGATCGCCCAGCTCGGTGACCAGCACGTGCTGGATCTCGGTCTGATCGAGGATCGCTTCGAGCTTGTGGGCCATGTTGGCCAGTATCAGCACGCCCCGGACACCGGCGTCCTTGAACTGGTGGACCATCTCCCGCTCGGTGAAGAGCGGGTTGGTATTGACCACCACCAGGCCCGCGCGCAAGGCACCGAACACCGCCACCGGGAACTGCAGGACATTGGGCAGTTGGATGGCCAATCGATCCCCCGGCTGGAGGTTGGTCTCATGCTGGAGCCAGGCGGCGAAATCCGCGGAGAGACGATCGAGCTCGGTATAGGTAATCGTCTGTCCCATGCAGCTGAAGGCGGGCTTATCGCCGAAACGCTCGACCGAGGCATGGAAGACATCCATCACCGAATCATATCGATCCAGGCCTTCCAGCGGCTCGCCATGGACTACCGGTGCATCGGTCTGCTCATTCATGGAAGCGATCTCCTCGAAATCTTCAAGGCGTGAGGCGGCGCCTGTTGGCAGTCTCTAGGGCAAGGACCGTCTCAACTGGCATAGCGTGCCTCGATGCATCCATCCCGCCAGACCAGCAACTCGCCGGGCGCCATGCGGACCCAGTCCTCGTTGTCGGTCAGTGGTGTTGTGGCGAGCACGGAAACGATGTCGTCAGGGGTGGTGTGTTCGGCAAAGTTCACCCGTATGTCCGCATCCGACAGACTCGCTCTGCCGAAGGGGGCGCGCCGCGTGATATGCGCCAGCTTGGTCGAACAGTACACATACAAATAGTCGCCCTCGGCCAGCAGCAGGTTGAACACCCCCAGGCCCCGCAGTCGCTCGCAAAGCCGGTGGAGGAGCGACCAGAGGCCGCGACGCCCTTGCGTATCGTCAGGGGGCTCGGGGTAGGCCTGGCGTAGTTCCCCCATCAACCAGCAGAAGGCATGTTCGCTGTCGGTATCCCCCACCGGTTGATAGAAACTCAAGGGCAGGGTCTGCCAGCCGGTGAGTTGGCCGTTGTGCGCATAGCACCAGGGACGCCCCCACATCTCGCGCACGAAGGGGTGGGTATTGGCTAGGCAAACCTGGCCCACATTGGCCTGGCGGATATGGCTGATGACGATGTTTGACTTGATGGGATACTCACGGATCAAGCGGGCGATGGGGGAACGCACCGAGGGATGCGGATCCCGGAAATCCCGATAGCCGCCTTCCTCGTAGAAGGCGATACCCCAGCCGTCACGGTGGGGGCCAGTTCCCCCTCCCCGATGCAGGAAACCGGTGAAACTGAAACAGATATCCGTCGGCACATTGGCACTCATGCCCATCAACTCACACATGCGGCTCTTCCCGGTGAGTGATTCGTCGTGGTCGGCGCAGGCGCCTGATGAACAGCCATACCACCACCAGCAGCAGACAGAAGGCCCCGATGGCCCAGACGAGCGGATCGCGCCCGTATGTCTGGGCCAGTCGTGCCAGGCCGGGACGCTTCTCCTCCCAGAGTTCCATGGCGCGTCGCGGGATGGCGTTGACCATGGCCACGAAGCGGTCGGCGGCCTCCATGCCCGCGGAGGGTGACGCGTCTTCCCGGTCAGGCGCGTCCTGCAGGCGCTCGCCACCGAGGGTAGGCCCCGCCATGTCGGCCTGGTCCAGGCGTGTCTCCGCTTCGGGGTTGAGGATCAGTCGCGGCAGCCGCACCTCGCGCGTCTCACCGTCCCGTTGGATTCGTGCATTGAGCATCAAGGGCTGGCTGACGCTGGCATCCAGTTCCGGCAGGGGCAGGTACCAGCGCCGGGAGGAAATGGCCTCTGCCTGAATGACCTCACCGGCGAGCTCTCCCCAGATGTCGGTGTTGGCGGTATCCAGGAAAGGGTGTTCGGCGGCCAGCTCTACTCGACCGGCATCGGGATCGTGCAGTGCCCCGATGGCAGGGAGAATATTCACGGCCTGGGGGCGTTGGCGGTGGAAGCCTTCACCCTCGGCCCGAATGATCAGCCTTGCATTACCGGTCAAGGCCGGTGCGGGAAGCTCTCCCACGAAACGGCCATTGTCCTCGCTCAGTTGCAGGGAGGCCTGGATCTCGCCCTGCATGTCGCGCAGTTCGACGCTGATCGAGAGGTCGTCGAGACCCTCGGCGAGGGGCTCGCCCTCCTCCTCGACCCAGGCCTCGATGGGCACCGGAAAGCCCAGGTAGAGGGTCGCCGGCAGGTCTCGGGTACGCAGGGTCAGCGGCGAAATGACACTGACGCGGCTATCCTCCCCCAGCACCCCCTCCAGGCGCCATTCGCCGGGTACTGGATCCGGGACACGTATCACGTCAAAGCGTGGCTCCACCTGCCAGCGAATGCCTTCGGGATGATCATCGGCGAGATAGACACTGCCGTCGGGGGCAATCAGCCTGAGAGGTTCCCCACCCGGTTCGTGGAAGAGCAGCGCCGAGAAGGACTCCACCCCGGGGTCGATGACGAACCGGCCCTCTTCCAGAGGCACCTGGTCGTCGGGGAAGATGCGCTCGACGATATCCAGGAAGGCACCCAGCAGGCTCTCGGGGTTCTCGGCCGTGGAGGAAAGGCCCCCCGTGACCTGAGAGAGACGTTCCACCAGGGAGAGATCGGCCTGGTCGGAGAAGGCGATGCCATGCACGGCCACCCCCTGATCCGCCAGCGAGCGAGCCAGTTCATCCACCAGCACGTCTCGGGAGGCCATGTCGATAGCGGGCTTGGCGCCGCGGGAAGGTGGCAGATCGATCATGCCATCCGTGAGCAGCACGAGGTGGCGCCAGCCATTGGCCTCGGGAGCCGCCGCCTCACGGATGGCCGACTCGATATCGGTGAATTGCTGATAGTTCACCAGCTCCGGCGGCAAGGCCAGGGCGCGCTCCCGCCAGGCGGCATTCACCTCACCCAGTGGCAGGGGATTCTCCACGCGCTCACCGAAGGTCCAGACGCCGGCACTGACGCCGCCAGGAAGCAGCGACACCAGCAACTCCAGGGCACTGGTGCTTAGCCGGTCGGGGTCATTGTCCTTCATGCTGCCCGACACATCGATGATCACCCGGACATCGGGACGCTCTTCCACGGGTGGCTGTGAGACCGGTTGCTGAGCCAGAGACGGCATCGTGCCCCAGGCCAGAACGGCCACCAACAGGCAAGGACCGAGCCCCGGCCCCCGTCGCACTCTCCTCGCCATTCCCCTGGCCATTCCGGGCTCCTTAGCCGATCTTCGGCTCGCGTCGCTGCCGCCTGACCCTGGGCTCGGGCGGTTCCTCGTCGTCCTCCATGTCGACATAAGCCCCGGCATGGCGACCTCGCCACCACAACAGCAGCCCGATCAGGACACCCATGCCGCCCCCCACCATCGTCAGCAGCAGCGCCGGCATGATCGCCTGGGAGTTGTCTTCCAGGAAACCGACGGCGGCCACTATCACCGCCGGGGCGAACCCTTGATAGATGTCGCCCTCTTCGAGGAGAGGGAGCTGGAAGCGGGCAGGCATCCACATCACCCCGGCGACCGCCCAGGTGATCACCAGTCGCGGCAATCGTGGCAGGAACGCCAGCCCGAGATAACCGGTGACCAGCACCACCAGCGACAAGAAACCATAGCTCAGCCATAGTAGGGTCATTGAATCCGTGATCGGCATCGATACCTCGCAGTGCGTGCGTCTCGTGACACAGCTTTCCGACAACATTTGACGTATGGTACATCCCGCACCATGAAATCACAGCCACCCCGAGATGACGTCGACGACCTCGCCATGACCTCGATCCCGCAAGACGCCCCCGTTTCCCGTTTCCGTCGCCCCGATGAACCCGAATGGCATTGGCTTGAGAATCGTGACGACCCTGAGGTCAGCCGCTTCCTGGAGGCGGTAAACCAGGAATCGGATGCCTGGTTCGCCCCCCTGGAAGGCCTGGTCGAGCGACTCTACCACGGCCACCTGGCCCGCCGAGAGCTCGCCGTACATGGCCTGCGAACGACACTGGATCACTACACTTTCTGGAGCGAGACCGCCGCCGATGCCGACTACCCGGTGTGGTGGCGGCATCCCAATGGCCACCCCGATGACGCCGGGTGCTTCCTCGACCTTCAGGCCAGGGCGGAGGCGCATGCCTTCCTGGAGGTCGGCGACATGGCCCTGTCGCCGGACGAGGACTGGCTGGCCTGGACCGAGGACACCCGTGGCGACGAGACCTTCGATCTCTACCTGAAACGCCTTCCGGAGGGTGATCCCGTCAAGCTGCTCGAGGGGATCGGCCCTGAACTCACCTGGGCAGAGGACAATGCCACCCTGCTCTTCACCCGTTTCGATGCCACCCAGCGCCCCGAGAGCGTCTGGCGGCTCCCCCTGGCGGATGGCCAGGCGGGTGAGCCCAGCCTGATCCTGCGCGAGGAGGACCCGGAATTCTGGTTGGGCCTCGGCAAGACGCGCTCCAGGGACTGGCTGGTGATGGAAAGCGCCTCCAAGGACACCAGCGAGAGCCACCTGATTCCCTCCCGAGCGCCGGCCAGCGTGCCGCGCTGCTTTCGCCCCAGGGAGAGCGGGGTGGAGTATGCCCTGGACCACCGCCCGGGCCATTTCTATGTCCTCCACAACAGCGAGGCCACCCACTTCCGGCTGGATGTGGTGGCCGAGCAGCGGTTGGGCGAGGCCGACCCCGCGAGTGACTGGCAGCCACTGATCGACCATCGCGACGATGACACCCTGGAAGGCGTCGACGCCTTCGACTGGGGGCTGGTGATCACCGAGCGCGACCACCACGAGGCCCAGGTGCACCTG
>JAGXGN010000036.1 GCA_024636705.1 Halomonas sp. | reverse complement strand
CGGTGACGACCTCACGCAGTACCGGCAGGTGTTCTGGCTTGACCTTCTTGGGGCGACCTCGGCGTGCCATGATTGCTGCTCCCGATCGTGAGGATGGTGACAGCAACCAATTATACACTATTTTGTAAACACCCTCTTAGCCAAGCCATATCAAATCGGCCCTCATGAGCTGCACATTACCACGAGCATCGGGATCAGCCTCTATCCCGATGACGGGAGCGATGAAGCTACCTTGATCAATAATGCCGACAAGGCCATGTATCTCGCGAAGAAGAACGGTCGCAACCGCTACCAGTTCTTCAAGGCCAAGAGGGACGCCGCAAGGATACAACGCACCGATATCGAGTCCCAACTGCATGGCGCGCTCAAGGACGACGCCATCTTCCTCGACTTCCAACCCAAGATAGACATCGCCACCGGCTATCTGTGCAGTGGCGAGGCGCTGGTTCGCTGGCGCAACCCGACACTGGGTCTCATGCTGCCCTCGGCGTTCATGCCCATCGCGGAGGCCAGTGGGTCCATCGTCCCGATCGGCCATTGGGTCCTGCGTGAGACCTGCCGCCGGTTACAGGCATGGCGCGAGAAGGATGTCGAGATCGTGCCCATGGCAGTGAACATGTCCGCCATCGAACTGCGCGACAAGACGCTGCCCGCTCGCATTGCCGACATCCTGACCGAGACGGGGCTGGAAGCACGATTTCTCGAGCTGGAAGTGACCGAAAGCGACCTCATGCATCAGTCGGACGCCTCGGTATCGACGCTGGTCGCGTTGAGCGATTTGGGGATACACATTGCCATCGACGACTTCGGAGCCGGGAGTGTCAGCCTGAAGCACTTGAAACGCTTTCCTATCGATACCCTCAATATTGCGCCCTGCTTCGTTCATGACATGCTCGAGAATGCGGAAGATGCCAGCTTCATCAATGCCCTCATCCACCTGGGCCAGAATCTGGCCTTGCGCGTCATCGCCAAGGGCGTCGAGACCCAGGCACAGCTCGACCATCTCAAGTCACTAGGTTGCGATGGCGCCCAGGGCTTCCTGTTCAGTAAGCCGCTGTCGGCAACAGACTTCCTGGCGTTACTCGGCCATGACCCGCCCAGTTGGCAGCAGCCCCGAATGGCGCCTGGCATCACTGTCGGTTCACCATGCTCACGCGGCGGGTAAAGGCCGAGGCCTCCAGCCTCTGTACGGATCTACCCGTGCACTGTCCACCTATGCACTGTACACCTATGCACTGCTCACGTATGCAGTATCCACCAATGCAGTGTCCAATCGAAAACGCCCTCGCTTCCTGAGAAGCGAGGGCGTTTTCATGACTGGTGGGTCGTGTAGGATTCGAACCTACGACCAATTGGTTAAAAGCCAACTGCTCTACCAACTGAGCTAACGACCCGGCAACCGACAGGCAATTGCCCCGGTGCGTGGCTCGGATGGTGGGTCGTGTAGGATTCGAACCTACGACCAATTGGTTAAAAGCCAACTGCTCTACCAACTGAGCTAACGACCCGTCCGAACGCGGGTGGATATTACTGATCCAGCCCCTTGAAAGCAAGCGTATTCTTGGCTTTCACCGAGGCCGGCCGGCGCGCTGTCTTGTGCCATCACGCCTGTTCAGCGACGAGCCCTGGGCTTGCGGAGTGTCTGCACCGGCTTGCGCTTGCGCTTGTCCCGGCTCCAGCGATTCTTCTCGTCCGGCGTCAGCTCCGGCACCTTGCGCGCCGCGACGCCGGCCATGGCCGCCAGGTCATTGATCTCGTCCTGGGTCAGCTCGGTCCATTCACCGGCCTTTGCTCGCTTGTCGAGGAAGATGTTGCCGTAGCGCACCCGCTTGAGGCGGCTGACGGTGAGCCCCTGGGATTCCCAGAGCCGACGCACCTCACGGTTACGCCCCTCCATGAGCACCACATGGAACCAGGTGTTGATGCCCTCGCCACCGAATTCCTGGACATCGGTGAAACGCGCCGGCCCATCCTCGAGCATCACCCCTTCGACCATGGCGACAATCTGCTCCTTGCTCACCTCGCCCATGACGCGTACGGCGTATTCGCGCTCGACCTGGGTGGAAGGATGCATCAGCTTGTTGGCCAGTTCGCCATCGGTGGTGAAAAGCAGCAGGCCACTGGTATTGATGTCCAGGCGACCGATGGCGATCCAGCGCTCACCCTTGAGTCGCGGCAGTCGGTCGAAGACGGTGCGGCGTCCTTCCGGGTCCTTCCGGGTACACAACTCGCCCTCTGGCTTGTTGTACATGATCACCCGGCGGGGCACCTCCTCGGCGGCCCGCAGGGTAACCGGACGGTCATCGACACTGACCCTGTCGCGTATCTCGATACGATCACCGAGGGTGGCCACCGTGCCGTTGACCTTGATTCGCCCCTGGGCGATGGCGGTCTCCATCTCACGGCGTGACCCCAGGCCCGCCCGGGCCAGCACCTTCTGCAGTTTCTCTGTCGTGTCGCTCATTGGTCGTCTGTCTCACTGGGTGTGGATTCCGCCCCCGGGGCAGCGTCATCGTCGACGCGACCCCGGACACGTTCGGACAGGCGAGCCTCTAGATCGGCGAAACTCAACCCGGTCCGTGTTGACGCCGTCCCGGCGTGTTCATCGTCGGCCGTCCCGGCCGTCGGTTCGATAGCGTGGAAGGCGGTATCGGCTCCCACGGGGTCATCGCTGTTCGTCTCTTCACTGGTTTCGTCACGCGCGTCACCGTCGAGCGGTACATCGGCCTGAGCCAGCAAGGCCGTCTGCAAGGGTGGCGCCGGCTCATCCTCCACCGGGTCGTAGCGAGCCTCCTCGAAGGTCTTGAGCTCATGCATCGGTGGCAGCTCGTCGAGGGCCCTGAGCCCGAAGTCATCGAGGAAATGCCGGGTGGTGGCATAGACGCCGGGGCGGCCCGGCACATCGCGATGGCCCACCACGCGGATCCAGCCTCGCTCCAGCAGCGTTCGCATGATCGAGCCGCTCACCGTGACGCCTCGCACCTCTTCGATATCGCCTCGGGTAACCGGCTGGCGGTAGGCGATCAATGCCAGGGTCTCGAGCAACGCCCGGGAATAGCGCTGGGGACGCTCATCCCACAGCCGCGACACCCAGGCCGAGAGCCTCGGACGAATGCGCAACTGATAGCCCGAAGCCGTCTCGATGAGCTCCATGGCTCCCCGTTCATGGCGGATACCCAGCCGTTCCAGGGCCTCGCTCAGCGCTCGCCGGGGAGGACGCTCATGGTCATCGAAGAGCGCCTCCAGGCGCTCCAGTCCCAGCGGTTCCCCGGCGGCGAGCAACGCCGCCTCGAGGATCTCTTCCAGGGCGTCGGGAAATTCCATGGCGGTCATGGTACCCCCTCATCGTCGTCGAAGGGACTCTCGCCGGCGACCTCGGCCTCGTTCTCGTCCTCGGGGTTCAGGTCGAGGTCATCACCCTCGCCCGCCTCCACCCTTGCCCTGGCACGCACATGGATCGGCGACAGCGGCACATTCTGCACGATCTCGATCATAGCCTCCTTGGCCAGTTCAAGGATCGCCATGAAGGTGACGACGACACCCGACCTGCCCTCCTCCAGGGTGAACAGCGACTCGAAGGAGGTAAAGTGCTCGTGATGCAGCCTGTCCATGATCTTCAGCATCCGCTCACGGGTCGAGAGCGCCTCGCGACTGATGTGGTGGACCTGGTTGAGTTCGGCACGCTTGAGGATTCCCGCCAAGGCACCCAGGAGTTCATCCAGATCCACCTGCGGGTGGATCACCCGGGACTCGAGCGGCGGCAAGAGCGCCCTGGCCGGGAACCAGTCGCGGCCCAGCCGCGGTAATTGTGCCAGCCCCTCGGCGGCGGTCTTGAGCTGTTCATACTCCTGCAGGCGACGGATCAGTTCGGCGCGGGGATCCTCCTCGTCCTCGTCACCCCTGTCCCTCGGCGGACGCGGCAGCAGGCTGCGCGACTTGATCTCGGTCAGCATGGCCGCCATCAGCAGGTACTCACCGGCCAGATCGATCTCCATGGCCTTCATCAGCTCCACATACTCGATGTACTGATGGGTGATGGCGGCCACATCGATGGCCAGGATATCCAGGTTCTGCCGGCGGATAAGGTAGAGAAGCAGGTCCAGCGGCCCCTCGAAGGCCTCGAGGAACACCCGCAGCGCCTCCGGCGGAATGTAGAGGTCTTCCGGGAGTCGAGTGATCGGCTCGTCGAACAACCGGCCCAAGGCGTCGGCGGCCGACGATGCCTCGATCTCGGGGGCCGTGGGGGCTTGTGTCAGGGGCGTCTCGCTCACGCGGGGCGTGCCTCGGGGTAGTACGGCGAAGAATCCATCCTAGAGTCTACCTGGCGACGCGCCTCCGGTCATGCAATGAGGACTCCTCACCCCAGCCAGACCCGCGCATTGCGGAACAACCGCATCCAGGCGCCGTCGCGAGTCCATTCCGCGGGACGCCAGGAGTTGGTGACCGCTCGGGCCACCCGCTCCGGGTGAGGCATCATGACGGTCACCCGGCCGTCCGGCGTGGTCAGGCCGGTGATGCCGGAAGGCGACCCATTGGGATTGGCCGGGTAGCGGGTGGTCACCTGGCCGTAGTTGTCCACGTAGCGCAAGGCCACCTGGCCACTACCCTGCATGCTGCGCAGGTGGGCGCTGTCGCGAAACTCGGCACGGCCCTCGCCATGGGCCACGGCGATGGGCAGGCGAGAACCCTCCATGCCGGCCAGCAGGATCGAGAGACTCTTCTCCACCTGCACCATGGCCACCCGGGCCTCGAACTGCTCCGACTCGTTGCGCACGAAGCGCGGCCAGGCCTCGGCGCCGGGGATCAACTCCTTGATCTGGGCCAGCATCTGACAGCCGTTGCAGACCCCCAGCGCGAAGCTGTCATCACGGCCGAAGAAGGCCGCGAACTGCTCCCTGGCGCGCGGATTGAAGAGCACCGACTTGGCCCAGCCGCCCCCGGCGCCCAGGACGTCACCGTAGGAGAAACCACCGCAGGCCACCAGGCCCTTGAACTGCTCGAGACTCACGCGCCCTTCGAGGATGTCGCTCATATGCACGTCGACGGCCTCGAAGCCGGCCTGGTCGAAGGCCCAGGCCATCTCCACCTGGCCGTTGACGCCCTGCTCGCGCAGAACCGCCAGCGCCGGGCGAGCCTGATTGATGAAGGGTGCGGTGATCTCCTCGTCCACCTCGAAGCTCGGCGTCGCCGAGAGACCCGGGTCGCGATCGTCGAGCAGGCCGTCGAACTCGCTCTTGGCGCAGTCGGCATTGTCGCGCAGGGCCTGCATACGATAGCTGGCCTCGCTCCAGATACGCTGGGTGAGCAGTCGCGTCGTCTCGAGGAGTGGCTCCTCGAACAGCGTGACCCGCACCTGGTCGTCATAGCGCGGGCGGGCAATCACGCCGCAGGTCTCGATGCCGGCGGCCGCGAACTGGGCGAACACTTCCTCGGTATGCTGGCGGTTGACCTGAATCACCGCACCGAGTTCTTCGGCGAAGAGGGCATCGACGGCCTCCACGGGAGAGTCGACCAACCAATCGAGCTTGATCTCCAGGCCGGCATGGGCGGCAAAGGCCATCTCCAGCAGGGTCACCAGCAGACCGCCATCGCTGCGATCATGGTAGGCCAGCAACTTGCCGTCGCTGTTGAGGCCCTGGATCACCGCGAAGAAGGCCTTGAGGTCCTCCGGGTCATCCAGGTCGGGGCACTCGTCCCCCACCTGACCATAGACCTGGGCCAGCGCCGAGCCGCCGAGGCGGTTACGGCCGCCACCCAGGTCGATCAGGATCAGGTCGGATTCCTCCTGCTCCAGGTTGATCTGCGGGGTCAGGGTCTGCATGGCATCGCGCACCGGGGCAAAGCCGGTGACCATCAGCGACAACGGCGAGGTCACGCTCTTGTCTTCGCGCTCGCCATTCTTGCCCTCTTCCTGCCAGGCGGACCGCATGGACATGGAGTCCTTGCCTACCGGAATGGCGATGCCCAGGGCCGGACAGAGCTCCATGCCCACGGCATGCACGGCGTCATAAAGCGCCTGATTCTCGCCCGGATAGTCGGCGGCACTCATCCAGTTGGCCGAAAGCTTGATGTCGCCGAGCTTGTCGATGGGCGCAGCGGCCAGGTTGGTGATCGCTTCGGCCACCGCCAGGCGGGCGCTGGCCGCCGGGTCGATCAATGCCACCGGCGGGCGTTCGCCCAGCGCCATGGCCTCACCGGCATGGGTATCGAAACTGGCCGTGGTCACCGCCACATCGGCCACAGGTACCTGCCAGGGACCGACCATTTGATCGCGGGCCACCATGCCGGTGATGGACCGGTCACCGATGGTGATCAGGAAGCCCTTGGCGGCCACGGTGGGCAGGCGCAACACGCGCTCCATGGCCTCACGCAGGTCCAGGTTGTCGAGCATCACCCCGGAGAGCTCACGGGACTGGCGCTGGAATTCCCGCTGCATCCTGGGCGGCTTGCCGAACAGCAAACTCATCGGCAGGTCGACGGGCTTGCTGTCAAAATGGCCATCGCGCACCTCCAGATGGTGGGCCTCGATGGCCTCGCCGACCACGGCATAGGGGCAGCGCTCGCGCCGGCAGAGGGTATCGAAGGTTTCCAGGTCTTCCGGGGCCACGGCGAGCACATAGCGCTCCTGGGCCTCGTTGCACCAGATCGCCAGCGGGCTCATCCCCGGCTCCGCATTGGGGACCGCGCGCAGGTCGAACAGGCCGCCTCGTGCGCCGTCCTTGACCAGTTCCGGCAAGGCATTGGAGAGGCCGCCGGCACCGACATCGTGAAAGAAACGGATGGGATTGGCCTCGCCCCGCGCCCAGCAACGGTCGATGACTTCCTGGGCACGACGCTCCATCTCGGGATTATCGCGTTGCACCGAGGCGAAGTCGAGATCGGCGCTGGAATCACCGGAGGCCATGCTCGAGGCCGCCCCACCGCCCAGGCCGATCAGCATCGCCGGGCCGCCCATCACGATCAGCTTGCCGCCGACGGGAATCTCGCCCTTCTGGACATGACCCTCGCGGATGTTGCCATAGCCGCCGGCGAGCATGATCGGCTTGTGGTAGCCACGCCGCTCGATGCCGTTGCCTTGCAGCACATCCTGTTCATAGGTACGAAAGACGCCGGCCAGATTGGGGCGGCCGAACTCGTTGTTGAAGGATGCCGCGCCGATGGGCCCCTCGAGCATGATATCCAGGGCGCTGGTGATGCGCTCGGGCTTGCCATAGTCGAAGGTCTCCCAGGGCTGGACGAAATCGGGAATGCGCAGATTGGAGACGCAAAAGCCGGTCAAGCCGGCCTTGGGCTTACCGCCGATACCGGTGGCGCCCTCGTCGCGGATCTCGCCGCCGGCGCCGGTCGCCGCACCGGGGCGCGGGGCAATCGCCGTAGGGTGGTTGTGGGTCTCCACCTTCATCAGGATCTGGATCGGCTCCCGGGTGGTCCCATAGACTGCCCGCTCCTCGGCCCGGCCGGTCAAGGGCACGGGATAGAAGCGGCCCGCCTCGCTGCCCCGGATGACCGCGGCATTGTCGCTGTAGGCGGAGAGGATATTCTCGGGGGAGGCCTCGAAGGTGTTCTTGATCATCCCGAACAGCGAGTGGCTCTGCGCCTCGCCGTCGACCACCCAGTCGG
>JAGXGN010000002.1 GCA_024636705.1 Halomonas sp. | reverse complement strand
GTCTTGCGACACGCGGGATTCCGGCACCGATACCGCGGCAAACCACCGGCACGCCCCCATTTGACAGGATGCTCATTGCCGCAGTGGGGACATGGAGGGTGAGATCTTGCCGTCTCGATCAGGGTGTCCGCTTGGGAGTTGAGTTGCCCAAGCAGCTGATTGGAAAAGTATTTTTTGAGATCGACAGGGAGGCGAGCCAGTGTCTGCTCGAGAGATTTGAGGTCTTCGCGCTTCATGGTGTACTCCAGGGGAAACTGGATATACAGTACTTTATACAGTATTTTTAAAGCACGCCAACAACAGATACCAACATAGCCATTTTTATACAGACAAGAGACGTTTCCATGGCCATCGATCGTCATCGAGCCGACCAACCCCGCAAGGGCCGTGGCGCCACCTTTGACCCACACAATCGTTTCGCTCCCAGTATCAGCGAGGCGATCGACGACGGCTGGTGGCAGGACGAGGTACCGACCAGGCTGGCCACCCGCCTGCGTGAGGAGCCTGCCCGCAGTGCCCTGGCCTGGAACACCTCGCCCGACCTGCCCTTCGATCGCTCGATCAATCCCTACCGGGGCTGCGAACACGGCTGTATCTACTGCTATGCCCGACCCAGCCATGCCTACTGGGATCTCTCGCCGGGGCCGAGACCAAGCTGATCGCCCGTACCGGCCTGGTCGAGCGCCTGCGCGACGAGGTCGCCAAGCCGGGGTATGTATGCCGCTCAATCAACCTCTCCGGTAACACCGACGCCTACCAGCCCATCGAGGCCGAACAGCGCAGGACACGCGAACTGCTGGCCTTCCTGCTCGAATGCCGCCATCCCGTCACCCTGGTCACCAAGGGCGCCCTGATCCTGCGTGACCTCGATCTGCTCGCCGAACTGGCACGCCACCGTCTGGTCCGGGTGATGGTTAGCCTGACCAGCCTCGACAGCGACCTCAAGCGCACCCTCGAGCCCAGGGCCGCCTCCCCCGCCGCCCGGCTCCGGATCATCCGCACCCTCGCTGAGGTCGGTGTTCCCGTCGGGACCCTGGTGGCCCCGGTGATACCCGGCCTGACCGACCACGAACTCGAGCGACTGCTCGAGGCAGCCCGCGAAGCCGGCGCCGTCACCGCGGGCTGGATGCTGCTGCGCCTGCCGCGTGAGGTCGCGCCGCTGTTCGAGGCCTGGCTGGACGCCCACTATTCAGAGCGCGCCGGCAAGGTGATGAGCCTGATCCAGCAGTGCCGAGGGGGAGCGGACTATGATTCGCGATTCGGCCACCGCATGAGGGGCCAGGGCGTCTTCGCCGACCTGCTCGAGCAACGCTTCCAGAAGGCGTGCCGACGACTGGGATTCAACGATGCCGCCGCCCTGGACGCCCAGCGACTGGACACCTCGGCCTTTCGCCCACCTCGGGACCAGGGTGATCTCTTCAATTGAGCGCAAGCGAGGCTAGGGAATCATCACCGCCGCGCCGGAGAGCCGCCCCTCGCGCAGGTCATCCAGTGCCTGGTTGGCCTGCTCCAGCGGGTAGGCATGTGTCTCGGTGCGGATCGGCACCTCGGGAGCGAGCGCCAGGAACTCCTCGCCATCGCGACGGGTAAGGTTGGCCACCGAGCTCAGGCTGCGCTCTTCCCAGAGCAGGCGGTAGGGAAAGGAGGGGATGTCGGACATGTGGATCCCCCCGGAGACTACCGCCCCGCCGGGACGGACCGCGGCCAGAGCCGTAGGGATAAGCTCGCCCACCGGGGCGAAGAGTAAGGCGGCATCCAGGCGTTCGGGCGAGGCTTCGTCGCTGCCACCGGCCCAGACGGCACCGAGGCGACGGGCGAATGCCTGAGCCTGGGTGTCCCCGGGACGAGTAAAGGCGTAGACCGCCTGTCCCCGGGCGACGGCGAGCTGGGCAAGGATATGCGCCGCGGCACCGAAGCCGTAAATGCCGAGCCGTCGGTTTGCCTCGCCACCGGCCAGCCGCCAGGTGCGATAGCCGATCAGGCCGGCACACAGCAGCGGGGCGGCGGCTTGGGCATCCTCGACCTCCAGGGGAAAACAGTAGCGGGCATCGGCCACGCAGTACTCCGCGTAGCCGCCGTCGCGGGTGTAACCGGTGAACTCGGCTCGTTCGCAGAGGTTCTCGCGTCCGGCCCGGCAGGGCTTGCACTCGCCACAGGTCCAGCCCAGCCAGGGCACCCCGACCCGCGTGCCCGGGGCCGGTGCCTGGACACCCGCCCCCAGCGCTGTCACCTCGCCGACGATCTCGTGGCCGGGGATCAGCGGCAGCCGGGGCTCGGTGAGCTCGCCATCGATGATGTGGAGGTCGGTTCGGCAGACCCCGCAGGCAAGCACGCACACCTCGACCTCACCGGGCCCGGGCGCGAGGCGCGCGACCCGCTCCAGCTCGAGTGGCCTGCCCGAGGCATGCAGGCGCATGGCACGCATGGACTCGCTCATCAACTCTCCTCCTGCTACTGCGCACAATCACTGCCCGTAGGATAGCCCAGGGATCAGGCGGAGACCTTGACCTCGTACCCGGTAAACTTGCGCAGGTTGATTACCCCGGTATCCAGGATCAGGTACTGGCCCTTGAGGCCTAGCAGGGTGCCGCTGAGGAGGGGCGCCTTGTCGAGGTTGTGGGAAACGACCTTGGTCGGAAATGTCAGCACCGGATAGTCGAAGGATACCGGCGTCTCGTCGAGTTCGCGGATGGCATCGATGCCGAAGCGTTCACGCAGGTTGGCCAGGCCGGCGTCGAGGCGCGCCAGAAGGCAATCACGCTCGGCGGGGAGGTCCAGATCGAGGGTATCGCCCTTGAGCATGGCCCGCCAGTTGGTGCGATCGGAGACCAGCTCCTTGAAGAGGACCTCGACGAAGCCGGACTGCTGGCGGGTATCCACCGAGAGGATCGGCAGGGCCTGCACCGCGCCTTGGTCGAGCCAGCGGGTCGGCACCTGGGTGCCACGGGTGATGCCGACCTTGAGGCCAGAGGCATTGGCCAGGTAGACGACATGGGGCTGGAAACAGTGGCGCTCGCCCCACTCGGGTTCGCGGCAGGTTCCCTCGAAGAAGTGACAGAGCTCGGGCTTCATGATGCAGGTATCGCACTGGGCCAGAGTCTTGAAGCAGGGATAGCAGTAACCCTGGGCGAAGCTCCTCCTGGTCGCCCGGCCGCAATGGGTACAGGCGATGGCACCGGTCCACTCCAGTTGCAGCGGCTGACCGAGGCGGGCATTGAGGTCGAGCCGATGCTCACCGGCTCGTAGAGTATAGCGCACCGGCTCACCCAGGCGACCGGGTTCGATGGCCATCTTGCTGAGGCAGCCCTGCACCTCCGCGGTCATGGCAATCGACTCAGTCATGGGTCGCGTCCCGGCCCAGGCCGGCGAGTCGCGGCGACACATCGGCACCACTGCTGTCGGCCCCACAGGTGCGCCGCTGTAGATAGCCGACACGCTGGGCCTCGGGGACCCGGTTCTCCGCCTCGTAACGCATCACCGCCTCGAGGCAGAGCTCGGTCTGTTCGGCCGTCAGCAGACGACCATCCGGCCACTTGCGCAGGGAAACCGCCCGCTTGAGGCTCTCGTAGATGCTCGGCGTCATCTGCCGGATCATGCGCTCGAAGGTCATATCGCTCATCGGAAATCTCTCCAGGGAAACGACGCGCTCAGTGCTGGCGGCGAGCGCGCCCGGAATAATACCAGCCCAGCAGGAGTCCCACGACCAGGCCACCGACATGCGCCTCGTTGGCCACGTTGCCGAAGCCCACGACGCCGGCCAGGTCGGTCATGGTGAAGACCATCCAGCCAAGCATGAAGACCACCAGCATCTGGGGCACGAAGAAACCGCTGCGCGGGGCGCGCCGAGACATCAGCCATACATAACCCAGCAGTGCGAAGTCGACGCCGGACATGCCCCCGAACAGCACCGTGCCGGTCGCGTACTGGGCCAGGTTGGCGCCGATGCCCGCGATCAGCAGGAGCATCAGCATCCGTGGGCTGCCGTGGAGGACCTCGACCTGTCGACCGAAGTACCACAGCCACAACATGTTGAAGATGAGGTGCATCCAGCTGAAATGCAGGAAGGCCGGCGACAGCAGCCGCCAGACCTGACCCGAGGCCACGACCTCGCCGAGATCGCCGAAGGCCAGACTGCCGTTGATGACGCCGAGGTGGACGATCGACAGGGCGGCAATGACCCGATCACCGAGCACACCCATCACCGCGAATACCAGCAGACACAACAGCAGGGAAAGGGCAGTGACCGGCGCTCGACGCAAGGGGCCCAGCATCCCGGCGATCTCCCGGCGACGGCCTGGCGGCGGCTCGGTGATCAGGGTCTCACCCCGCTGCCAGCGGTTCAGCACCGCCAGCATCGCCTCCTGCTGCTCCGGGTCGATCAGCCAGAGCACCTGGCCGCCCTCTTCCTCGGTGAAGCGGTGACCGATGCGCTTGGCCCAGAGGGCTCGACGCAATTCTCGGGTATCGGCATCGAGGGGCAAGAGTATTACCCGGTACATGGCAACTCCAGGATTTGCTCGTGCAGGGGCATCAGGACAACAGAAAAAATCCGGCGGAGGGGGCCGCCGGATAATAGCAAGGGATCATTCAAGGGAACACCTATTCTGATAGCTGGCACGACAGGGAGTTCAGCCGATCGTCGGCATTTTTGCGTAAAGAATTGTATCAATCGAAATCGATCTCCCAGGGGCTGGGCCTGGCCTGCTCCTCACGAGGTACGCGAATCCACTCGAAGTGGTCGGCGTCGAGCCGTTTCTCACCACTCCAGCGATAGGCGACCAGACGGCCGAACTTGACGGCACTGTAGTCCAGGCAAGCGATATTGGGGGCCGGCAAGGCAGGAATGCCTTCGCACCAGTAATGGCCGATGAACAGGGGCGGCTCGTCCCGTCCATAGTGACTCAGCCGAGCCAGTTCGGAGGCAGAGAGCTCGCGCCACTCGAGTTCGCCGGGCAAATTATCAGGCTGGAATACCACATCCCCCCAGGTGCGGGGTTGCCTGGCCCAGAAGTGTGCCCGAAAGCTCTGACGGCGGAACCCATCGCCTGAGTGGATCTCGATGCCTTCCGGCAGGGGAATATGGGTACCGCGTGTCAAGCGGTCCAGTATCCGGAAGGCTCGAGTACCGGGGCGTGAGGATTCGACCAGGAAGGCAGCGTCGATGCGGCCGTCGGGATGCTGCTGCCGGAGTTCGTCGATCGGCGCATGGTCCCAGCAGGCATGGACCACCCGCAAGCCATCGAGCTCGAGAAGCAGGGGGATGTCGAGGAACCAGGCCAGGACCTCGTCCCATTCCTGCGGATGGTCGCGATACTGTGCCAGGGTCTCGTTGACGATACGATTGTGTCGGGGGGTGTGCGCCCGGAGCCATCTGTGAGCCGAGTCATCGGGGTCCGGATGGCAATAGGCCAGGGCATTGACCTCATGATTGCCCATGACGATATGGGCTTCGCCCTCCTCCACCATGCGCCGCGTAATCTGCACGGCCAAGCGTACACGAGGGCCGCGATCGATGAGGTCACCCAGGAAGATCACCCGCCGACGAGGATGGCGGTAGACACCACCACGCTGGTGATAACCGAGCTTCTCGAGAAGGGCCGCCAGGGTCGCGCCACAACCATGGATATCACCGATCAGGTCATAGCCCTCGATGCGTGCTGCTGTCACTTCAGTCCCCCAGCCGATTGCTCCAGCCCAGCTTGCTGCGCAGGACATCATAGAAATTGTGGCCCAGCGGATGCACCAGCTGAACCCGCTGCGGCTTGCGACGGATCACCAGTACATCATCGGGCTTGGCCACTGCGCGGGTCTGGCCATCGCAGCTGATATGCGGATAGGTCTGGTTAGTCTCGCCGATATGGATGCGAATCTCACTGGCGGCATCGATGGCGATCGGCCGGCTGGAGAGGGTATGGGGAAACATCGGCACCAGGGTGATGACATCCAGCCTGGGATGCATGATCGGGCCACCACCGGATAACGCATAGGCGGTGGAGCCGGTCGGCGTCGCCACGATCAAGCCGTCGCTACGCTGGCTATAGACGAACTGACCATCGATGAAGAGTTCGAACTCGATCATGCGCACCGCCTTGCCGGGATGGATCACCACCTCGTTGAGCGCATCGCCATGACCCGAAAAGGTGCCATCACGGTAAAGTTCGGCATCCAGCAGGAAGCGTTCCTCCACCTCATATTTCCCCTCGAGCACTTCACCGACACGCGCTTCCAGTTCGTCGGGGGAAATATCGGTGAGGAAACCCAGGCGACCGCGATTGACCCCAAGCACCAGGGGGCCGCTGTGGCAAAGCGAACGAGCAGCGCCCAGAAGGCTGCCATCACCGCCGACCACGATCACCAGGTCGCATAGCTCACCGAGCATGCGACGACTGGCTTCCGGATGGCCGTGATGGAGCAGTACGGTAGCGGTTCGGTCCTCGATGATGACGTGATAGCCGCCCTCGTCGAGAAGGCGGATCAGCCGCTTGAGGGTATCGACCACCTTGCTGCTGCCCAGGCGACCGATCAGGCCGATGTTCCTGAAGGGGATCCTGTCGGCCAGATCGGGCTGGGCGCCATCGCTGTTGTGGGACTGCATGCACGGGCCTCTCGCATCGCGGCCGCTCATTATGGCCACTGACCCGCCGCCGGGCAAATGGCCTCAGGCGGGCTGGAGCCGACGGCGACGCAGCCACCACTCGTTGAGGACGAGCGCGCCCAGGATGATCGCCCCACCCAGAGAGAGACGGGCCAGGTCGGCATCGCGATTCCAGATCAGCAGGTTGACCAGCAGTCCAGCGGGAATCAACGCATTGTTCATGATCGCCAGGGCGCCGGCATCCACCCGCACGGCACCCAGGTTCCACAGGAAGTAGCCCAATCCGGAAGCGACCAAGCCCAGCCAGGCAAGAATTCCCCACTGTATACCCGTGGTGGGCATCGCCGAGGCATCGCCCAGTAACGCGAAGGCCGGCAGGGCAACGGCCAGGGCGCCCAGATAGAACCAGGCGAAGACACTGTGACGCGGCAGGGAATCCGGCAGGCTCGTGGACAGCCGACGATAGCCCACCTGACCCAGGGCGAAACACAGATTGGCGCCTTGCACGACCAGAAAACCCAGCCAGAACCCACTGTCGAGTCCCTGGAAGCGGATCACCGCCGCTCCCAGCACGGCCAGGCCGGCGGTCAGAAGGTAGAAGGGAGTGAAGCGTCCGAAGAGCCAATCATCGAGCAGGGCAATATACAGGGGGGTGAAAATGGTAAACAGCAGGACCTCGGGCACCGACAGCAGGAGAAACGACTGATAGAAGAAGATATACATGACCCCGAGCTGGATCGCCCCGAGCCCCATCAGGGCCAGGCGCTGACGGCCGACCAGCAGCGAGGGTCGCAGAAAAGGCAGGAAGACCAGGGTTGCCAGCAGGACACGCACCAGCACGGCGAGGTAACTATCGACCTGGCCGGCGAGATAGACGCCGATCAACGAGAATGAAAAGGCCCATAACAGGGTGACGCCGACGAGATACCCCACAGTAAACCTCATTTATTAAAAAAGTTGACCGAGAGTATACCTCGCCACCCTCAAGGTGCACCATTCTTGTGACTACCTGAGCCCTGTTACCACCGCCGTCCTGCTACCATCGCAGCTTCTCCGAATGGGCGGGATTGTCCGTCTCGGTATCCGCACTCAGTGCTTCCAGTAGCGGATCGGCTTCCTCGGCCAGGTACTCGTCCAGTCGCTCCCGGGCCTTGTCGCCGAAGAGGATTTCGCAGGCTTCCATCAGGCCCGGGGAATCGCGGATGGTGTCTTCCGGCACGACCAGGGAGATCTTTGCCCGTCGACGCAGAAAATCCTCGAGACGCGTGACCATCTCGTGTCGGGCCGCTTGATGGAGTTCACAGCGCAGATACTCGGTACCCTTTATCAACACCTCGCCCTGTTTCGGGTCCCGACGGATTTCCTCGAGCATGTCCATGGCCAATTCGCCATAGCGACGCCAGAGCCGGATGCTCAGAGGCTCGGAGGATTCAGGAGACGTCATGGCATCGAGATCCATCGCTTTCGCCTGGTCCATGAACCGCAACCTGACCGCCTCTTCCGGTTCCCCGTACCAGCGGAAGTTCGGTGAGGGGATATCCACACCGAGTTTGCGAACCTCTTCGACGATTTCTTCACCCACATTGAGGCAATCGGTCAACTTGCCACCGAAAATGCTCAGGTGCATGTTGTGTTCATCGATTTCGACGGCATGCTTGCGCGACAATTGCAGAAAGTCCCGATCGTCGCCGGAACTCGCCTTCACCGCCAGGGGGCGTACGCCGCAGCGAGTCGAAATGATATCGCCGACATCCAGGGGCTTGGCGAGATTCAGACGCTTGTTGATGTTATCGAGCACGAACCTGACATCCTCGTCCGTCACCCCGACCTCGGGTTTGTCCACTCGGGTATCCGTGGTCCCTACACAGGTCCTGGGCCCCATGGGAATGACGAAGAACAGCCGGCTGTCATCGGCAAAGAAGGCCAGAACCCGACCACTGTCGGTCAGGCGAGGCACAATGAGGTGGATACCCTTGGAAAAGACATGCTGGTGGTCGGTCTTCTGGCCGGAGAGGCTATTCTGGTCATCCACCCAGGGACCCGCGGCATTGACGATAACGCGGGAACGCACCTCGAAGGTCTCGCCCGACATGCGATCATGCAAGCGGGTCACCCAGTGATTGCTTTCACGACGCGACCCCTGTGATTCGATGTAATTTGCCGCCACGGCACCGAAATCCAGTGCCCCGCGTACGAAGTTGAAGACGAAGCGCGCGTCATTGTCATGCAGATAGGCATCGGAGTACTCGAATCCCCCGACGGCACCCTTGATATCGATGATGGCTTCTTGCTGCTTGATCTTGCTGGGTGTCAGGTACTGGGGAATCCGGGTGAAGGCATTGCCGATGAACCAGTACAACCAGGCACCCACCCATAGATACAAGGGGTGGTAGCGAAATCCCTTGGTGATGGTGGTCAAAAAACGGATTTCCTGAACCGTGGAGGGATAGCTCTTGATCAGGTGATTGCGACTCTTGCAGAGCTTGCGCACCAGGGCAAAGTCACGACTCTCCATGTACTTGATGCCCCCCCAGACCAGATTCGAGGAGTGCATGCTGGTGCTCCCGGCGAAATCGCCACGGTCGATCAGCGCGACTTTCACTCCCTTGCCACTCAAGGCCGCGGCGGCCGAGGCACCATTGATCCCTCCACCCACGACCAGCACATCGAATTCCTGTTCGGTCAACTGTTGAACATTGTTCTGACGAAGTTGCATGTGATGCCCTTCTTGATGAAAAGACCCCACAAGGCACCTGCCTTGTGGGGCCACAGTCCCGTTCAGGCAACCAGTCAAACACTGTGTCGATGCTTTCGGAAAAGGATCGGGGCCGGTGTTGTTCAGCCCCTTTAACTCATTGTCATCATTGTTTTTCGGTGGTTGACACCATCGTGATACAGAGCGATGGGGCAATTGGGACGAACCGAGAACATTGTCATCTCGTCGTTCGTGGTGATGGCCATCTCATGCTAAAGAATGAAGCCGAAGATCCTAATGTTCGGTTTTCATTGTTATATGGCCACAAATGTTCGTTTTCGACAATGAGACTAGCCCAGAGCCCAGAAATGAGCAATGCACGTCGAGCCTTGATTGGCTTATACATTAGTCTAAATCACTGAGGGGTAACGCCGTCATCCCCTTGGCAACGGGTATGGCGCGAAATGACTCGATGAGATGCCGGATTGGCTATCGGGCGAAAAGCAAGGTTCGAAATCGATCATGCGTGTCCAGCACGCCTGAGGCGTCGTACCCACCAGAGGGCATGCAGAACGCCAGGTAGCCATCCCAGGAGGGTGAGGACCAGATTGATAACGATGCGCTGAACGCCACCGTGAGAAACCCCTACGGATAAGGGAGGCAGCAGCACCGCCAGCACCATGAGGGCAGGACCGGGACGTACCGAGGACAGGCGGCTGCCGCCCGACGCCTCATCGGCAGCAACGGGCTGTCCAACGACCAGGCTATCTCCTGCCGCGGGGGTAAAATGCGTCACCCCATCCTCGTCATAGGGGTCCACAGCCTGGCGATGTGCCTCATGATCGATCTTCTGCTCGATCTGCTCGGCACCTGCGGCCAGGTCCTCATGATGACGCTCCCAGTCCTCCCAGTCGTGAGGTGTACCGGCACGAGGGCGGTGATCACCTGCCTCACGGGCACGGGACCAGGCCTTTTCCTCAAGGGTATTGGGGCGTTCCTTATCGTGATCCAGCTCTATCCCCTGGCGGGCAACATACTCTCTGGCATCCATCGACGAGACTCCTTGGGTCAAACATTGGAACAGGCCGGTTCAATCAGGCCTTCTGGTGAGGGGTGAAATAAAGACGGTAAGGCACAGGCTGGAACCGGATGTTATTGTTTGAAGCCGTGAGCGTCTCGACGGTTCCGAAACGAATATTCCCCCGGGGCGTTACCTCTGTCAGAGCACATGACAACGTTAGTAGATCGCTGGCGAAACGACACTTTTCCCATCCATGAGTCAGCTATGCTGGTTAGCAGGTGCGACGGGTAGTGTGGCCGATCCCTGCGGAGGTGCACGCCACCCACTCGCGTGACAGGCGAGAGACAACTTAGGTTTCCGGCTATCAGTGCCGGTACAAGGAGGCAAGCTATGCCCAACAAGGCTCCCACCATCGTGCGCGACATCATGTCCCGTGACTGTTATAGAGTCACCGGGAAGATGTCGGTTTCCACCCTGGCAGAAGGCCTGGCGATTCATCGGCTGCCCGGCGTCCCCGTTGTCGACGAGCGCGACCACCTGATCGGCTTCATCTCGGAGCAGGATGTGCTCGGCAAGGTGCTGGAAAGCTCCTACCTCAACGAGGAACCACCGCTGGTGAGGGAATTGATGCGCAACGAGGTACTCTCGGTCCCCCCCAACAAGAGCATCACCGACCTGGCCCAGGAGATGCTGGGCGCCAAACCCAAGGTATACCCCGTGGTCGAACAGAACCGGCTGGTGGGTATCGTCACTCGGCGCGATGTACTCAGTGCCGTCCTGCGAATGCGCCACACCTGAGGGCTGCCTTTCGCCCAACGTGCCTCCGGTTAGCCTGAGCAATGAGGCCGTGGCGTTACGTCACTGCCACTTGTATGTGTTGGCAACTTTCTGGACAAGCACAAAGAAAAAAGCCGCCTCGGTTGTGAGGCGGCAAGAATGCGATCGAAAAGAAGTACCTGAACGACACTACTAGCGACTGCTATCGCCTTGTCGTTTGCTAAACATCTGACAGCCCTCATGCCAAAAGTTCTCGAGCCGGTATAATTTTTCCTGATTACGTATATGGCTCAGCCAGCTTCAAGAGCCGGTACGACATCGGCGGTGTTCTCGCCGCCACCGTCAGAAAGCGCGGGATCATGGCCTTGAGGTCGTAGCGCCGATTGAAGCGATACTCGAACTCGGCCAGGTAGCGCGGCGCATGTTGGCCACGGATGGCATGGTAGCTACCGGTGAT
>JAGXGN010000035.1 GCA_024636705.1 Halomonas sp. | reverse complement strand
TTGATGTAATGGTCAATGTTGGCGCCGTATTCAGTATTCAGGTAGTTGCCGAGATCACCGATATCGATCCAGTCGGTGTCTGTGGGGTCGAACAGCTGCTCAGTGCTCAGCCCGGTAAAGTCCTGCGCCGCCGACTCGTCCAGTTGGACCAGTACCGTGGTCGACCAGAGCGAGCGGAACAGCAGATCCTGGACGATCTCCAGGCCGCGCTGGGGGGCCTCTTCTACCTGCTGGCGGAAGGGATCGACGAAGTCCTGGCGGAAGTCCTCGATCACGGTGGCGCCATCGGCAAGGCTGTCGCCCAGGAAGGGAATGTCGACGCCCATGACCTGACCTTGAAGAATCGACTGCAGGTTGGCCAGGAAGAGGTCGAACCCATCGATCATCAGCGGCAGGCTGGAGAAGATATCGAAATTCTCGAAATCCAGGGCATCGAAGAAGCCGTCGCTGAAAGCAAGCAGTTCCCCCCCATCGAGATTTCCTGCCAGGTCGAGCTCGCCACCGGCACCCAACGATAGTCCTGCGCCCAGCATAATATCGCCCAGGTAGCTGGAGCTGGTGGGGAAGTAGACGGGCAGGGTAGCCTCGGCATTGCCACTGAATGCGGGTGTGAACGTCAGGGTCGGGCTGTCGAGGAAATTGCTGTCGGCGGTGAGCAGGTTCAGGCTACCCGATGCCCCATCAAACAGGTCGAAAGTAACCTCGACCAGTGCGGTACCGTCACGCACCGAAGCACCCAGCGGGCCCAGGGCGGCATTGAAGTTCAGGTTATCGCCAGTGGCGTTCAGGCTGCCGGAAAGGTTGGTGCGGCCAGCACCATACAGCAGGGCCACCTCGGGATCCTGTACGCTGCCATCGGTCTCATCAACCAGGCTTGCCAGGTCGATGCCGAAACTCAGCTTGGCGTCTATCGCCCCGCTGACGGCCAGGCCGGCGGCACCGTAGAGGCCGAAGTTATCGGTTACCTCTGTTGGCAGGCTGACTCCCGCCTCGGCCGCCAGCGCTGCCAAGTCCAGTTGGATATTGAGGGGTTCACTAAAGACGCGGGAGAAATCGAACTCTAGGATCAAGTTATCGCTGCCATCGATGGCAGCGATCTCCATATCCAGCGCACCCTCCGGCAGAGCCAGGGCCTCGACAAGCCGGGCCTCGAGCTCCTGCAGGGTGACTACCGGGTTGTCCAATATCTCCTCGATGCCGCTGGCAAAGTCGTCGGCGATGCCGACCATATCCAAAACACTGACGCCAAGGATGGGAATCTCTTCGCTAAGGAAACCAACCTCGGAGAAGCCCTGAACGATATCGATCAGGCCTTCCAGTGCGGCGCCGAAGTCGGAGAAGTCCAGCGCCGAGAAGCTGCCCAGGTCGCCCAGTACCGTCTCCAGTGCCTCCTCGAAACTGTCGAAGTCCTCGAAGGTGCTAGGATCCCCCTCGGTGGTGTAGCGCCCGATCTCGATGACCGGGAACTCGTCGGCAAAGGTGGCACCGAAATCTTCCAGGCGAACCACGATCTCGCCACCAACAAGGCCGAGACCATCGACGGCCGTTCCCGCCTCACCCAGCACGGAGACATCGAAGGCGATATCACCGGCGTTGATCTCGATCTCGGGTGCATCCAGAAAATCACCGAGCGCCGCGATGTCATCTTCCCGCACTGCATCGAGGAGATGGCGGAGGGTATAGCCACTGGCATCCGTACCGGGGTCCGCTAGGCCCATGGAGAAACTGGCGGTCAACTCCGGTGTACCGGCTTCCAGCCCGACGCCGATAAAGCCCAAGCGTGCTTCGGCGGAAAAATCAGGCAGGGTAAGGCTCAGTTCTGCTTCGAGGAGGTCACGACCGTCATCTTCGATGGACAGCCTGTCGCTGAGCGTGGGCACGCCGATACGATCGCCGCGGATGACGTTGTCATCGACTTCCGCCTGGCGGTCTTCACTGCCAGCGGAGAAGATACCCAGTTGTCTGGCCACCCTAGAGCCATTTAGGGTCTCGATCTCGAAGATGTTGTCATCGACTTGGGTGGTGTTGTCCGTGACCAACAGGCTGGCGTTGTCGTCGGCAATCTCGATGATGAACTCATCGGCACCCAGGATATTATCGGCTGCGGTCTGGATTGCGCTAATGGCACCATCGATATCCGTCACACCCGTCAGGTCGACGGTAAAAGCCTCGCCAGAGCGAGCACGGATCAGCAGGTCGTCGGTATTGGCGGTCAGGTTTGCAAGGCCGGTGAGCGCCACCAGGCCAAGATCGTCCTCGGCTTCGGCATCGGTACCGGTGATGCTGAAGCCAGTCAATACAGAACCATCCACTGCCGTGAAGGTCAGCCGGCCGTTGTCGATACCGACGTCGATCAGGCGATTTTCGAATGCCGTATCCAGCTTGTCCTGGATCACACGCTCCAGGTCATAGAGGGAGCGGGCTTTGAGTGTGTCCTCGGAGGTGACTGTGATTGTTTCACCGTTGATGGTAAATGTGGCATCGGAACTTGGGCCAAAGTAGTGGGTCACTGCCTGGGCGGCGCTCAGGCGCAGGGAGTCATCGATGGTGTCGCCATCTGCAAAGCCTAGCGGCGTGGCATCAGTGCCGCTGATAGTGATCTCGGTGACCGTGTCATTCAGGGCATTGAGTCCCAAACGTTTGGCGCCGAGGGCGACAAATTCGATGGGCTCGCCAGACAGCTTGCCATTGAGCAGATCGACCAGCTCAGCGATGGAGTTCAACTCGGTGGTTTCGGACGCAGATACACTTATATTGGCTGTGTCGGCGCCATAGTTGATCGCAATCGCATTGGCATTTCCGCTTATCTGGCCGTACTGGCTAATGATCTCGTCGCCGGCCTGGAGTAGCAGACCTGTCTCGACCGTCGTGCCACTCGAAGAAGCGAAGAGATTGTCGAATTGAGAATCGAAGCTGACCTCGAGGTAATGCACCCCTTCTGTGATGCTGCCCAGGATCAGCTCGTTGCCGCTGCGGGTGAAGATGACACCATCGTCTGCACCAATCTGGGCATTCAGATCATTGACCAGGTCGCTTAGCGTCCGGTTGCCGGTAGTGTCGACCGCTGGAAGCGTCAAGGTGATGCTTTCACCGGGGCCAGTACCATCGTTGAGTGTGATGGTGACGGTGCCATCACTGCCCAGTTCATAGTCCGCCTGGGTAGCCAGAGCCACCGCCACATTGGAGGCGCGGCTGGAGGCCAGACCGATTTCCTTATAGGCGGTATTGGTCTGGATGACATCTACATCGAAGGACGTAACGCTACCGTCGGCCACCAGAACGATGCGGCCGTTAAGAACTTCTGCGGTGATAACGCTGAAGTCATCGGTTAATTGGGTATTGATATCGTCGGCCAGGTCCTGGGCGGTGGTATTGGTACTGGTGTCCGCCTTGCTGATGGTAATGGTTTCCCAGTCACCACCATCGATGCGGATCTGGAAGGTGGCATCTGCCGAAAGTCTGCCCTGTACGGTCTGTACCTCGGCACCGCCGGTGACCGCCAGGTCGTCCATGGGGGTGACGCCCAGGTCGTCCAGATCGGGATTACCGTCAAGGTTGCCGCCCTGGCCCAGCAGGATGCCGAGGGTGACATTCATGCTCTCCGAGACACCCACCTCGATGGTGGAGGCGCTGAAGGTCAGCTCCAGGGGACCCAGTAAGCTGGTGGCACCGCCCTCTTCCTCGGAAGAGCGCTGGAGGAAGTCCACCGGGGACTCGGCGCTGCTAAGGCGACTATCCAACCGCGAGAGCGTCAGGGGAACCAGCAGCTTGGGGTTGAACGGGTCATGTTCATCCGCACCAGCAGGGTCGAAGATATCGTCGCCGGCATTCGGATTGACCGGGTCATACCAGATAACGGTGTTTTCTGTACCATCACCGTCGTAATCCGTCGCATCGAGGAGGCCCAGGGCGTCGAGTCGCTTGGCCAGCTCCTGGACATTGGTAAAGGGAACCAGGGTCTCGACATTGCCTTCGCTATTCTCGACCTGAGCGATCAGCTTGCTGAACCCGGCAAGCTGAGTGGCGGTCGGCTCGCCCTCAAGTAAGTCGAGGCCAGCCTGATCGAAGAGGAGGCGTTCCTGCACCAGGGCATCGAAGCCCAGTACCTCGCCGAGGACAAGGTCGGCGAAGGGAATGTCCATGTTGCCCAGATAGGCGGAATCCGCCACTCGGTCGGCCCAGGCTCGCAACTGGCCGAGCATGCCCACTACGCTGTTGGCGCCGACCTGGTTGAAGTCGACCACTTCCTGGGTGAGGCCAGTTTCAAGCACGCTGCGATGATCGGCATCCATCTCGGCGCTGTAGTCGAAACGCTGGAAGCCGCTGATATCGGTGGTCAGCGAGGCACCGGTCAGATTGAGTATGTCGCTTCCACCAAAATCTATCTGGATATCACCCCATGATCCCGTGGTGCGATCGAGGCCATCGATGACCTCCAGGGTCAGGTCGAAGGCGAAGGAGGCCTCGTTGGCGGCGGGAAGATTGAACAGATCGCCCGTATTGGCGTTTATCAGCTCATCGAGGCGTACCACGCCATCGGCGTCGATGGAGAAGTTATCGACCAGGTAGAGGGACTCGGAAGAACTAATACGAATCTGACCAGCATACTCCTGTTCGGGAGGTTCAGAATCCGAACCGGCAACATCCTGCATGACCATCTCTGCCGAAATGCCATCTAAATCATCAAGTTCCGCCACCAAATTGGCGATTGTCTTGCCATCAGCACCATTGACATTGATTCGCTGGGGTAGCATGGCCCCCACCGAAAGTAGAAACGCCGCTGAAAGGTCATCGGTCAACAGCCCATCATCATCCGCAGAGATATCAATGAGCAGGTCAGCGCCGTCGAATCGCAGGTTGATACCATCTACGCCAGTATTGTCAGCCACCAGCGACAAGGATAGCGTGTCCGTGTCATCCCCGATGAGCGTCACATCGATCAGATCCGCCAACCCAGCTTCTGACAGGGCGGTTTCCACAGCGGCTCTTTTCACAACCGCATCGCCACTCTCAGAGGGCGCCACGGTGATCTTCACCGGCTCGGTAATAGCATCGTCAGTGAGCGAGAACCCCAGCTCGAACTCCACGGGATGATTGAAGTCACCAACCGCATCCACAGCCGTCAATACGCCATCGGTGCTTTCCAGCGGCAGATCGCCATCGAAGCCAAGCGTGGAAGGCAGGCTGGCGGGGGTGACCTCGATCTCCTGGATGATATCCAGGGTGAAGCCACCGTCGTCGACCTGAAGTCCCAGGAAACCGGCATTGACGTAGAGCCCAATAAGGTCATCACCGGTATCGGATGACAGCGTCATCTGGATGGAGCCACCATCCACAAAGGCGCCGGCTCGCAGGCCGAAACCATCGTAATAGGCATCATAGTCATTCTGCGTCAGTTCGGTACCGACCTCGTCGCCAACATCGGGCAGCGCAAAACTGAAGGTGAGGGGGATATCCAGCTCGGCAGTCAGATCGATCTCGGGCTGGACCGATGTAGCCGTTGGCGTCAGGCTGCCGCCACTGGTAAAGCGCTCTGTCAGTGCCTGGATACCCAGCGTGTCTGCGATAACACCGAAGTCGAGATCGAAGGTATGGTCGAACTCGAAGGCGAGGCTGCCGGTAAAGGCCAGGGTATAATAATCAGGTGAATCGTTATCATCGGCCGCGAAGCTAAAACCACCGCTTCCGATGCTAAACAAGCTATTGAAGTTTTCGCTACCTGTGAATTCGACGTTTTCAAACAGGCCAAAGTAAGTCGATTCGGCGGCAATCGCCCCGATACGTTCGTTCAGGTTGTCCTGGGTGTCGACAGTGGCATCTTCCATTGCCGATTCAGAGAGACCACCGTCAACGGCCTCGGCGAAGTCATCCAGCACCGAGAGCATGGTGCCCACGAACAGCACGTCGAAAGCCTCGCGCCAGCTGGCCTGACCATCACCATCGAGGTCCAGGGTCGCCAACACCGTTTGTTCGGCCGGCCCAACCCAGTTCCCACCGAGTAGGGGACCTGTCTGCTCGCCCTCGCCATAGAGATAGTCGGCTCGTTTGGCCAGGTTCTGGTACTGATCTCCGCTGAAATCCTGCCCATGCTCCTCCACTGAACCGAGTCCACCATCAGCCAGGCTATCGATGTTCCGCTCGACTGCCTGGCCAAGCACGTCGGCAATCTTGGGTGGACGCGTCTCCACGCTAATCACATCACCGTTGCCATCGACCTCGAAGCGCTGGGTCAGCATCCCCGGCAAACCGGCGAAGTCATCGTCCAGGGTGGAGATGATGTCTTCGAGCTTGTTGCCGAAGGCGAGGAAACCGTCGGCGGCGTCCGTGGCCATGTCGCCAAAGGCACCGCTACCAAACAGCGAGGAGAGCTCGCCATTGAGCAGGAAACGGGGTTCCATCGGCTCCAGGGCATAGCGGGGCTGGTGCGGGTGTCGCGGCGGCATCGCGCGGCGTTTCGCCCGGAAGCCACGCCTGGGATGGCGCGGTCGCCACCAGTCGGCGACAGGCTGGATCACCTTGGTGGATTGAGCGTCCTGCTGCTGGCTGTCGAGTTCCTGAGATTCCCTTGCATTGGTTACCGGCTGAGGCTTGGACATGACCTTGATCCCCCTTCCGGTCATTCGCTGCACCCAGATACCGCAACGCTGGCCGGAAATATCAACAAGACACCGAGAACCTCCCCGATGCGTCACAAGCTTGACGAAGCTCTCCATCAACATTGTTGCGTAACCAGATGAAGTCGCGAGAATCGTCGCTATGTCTCATGATGGTACTAAACGTAATAGAAGTGAGGAGAAGCGGCGTCAAGTCGTGACAGCAGGCGAGGCTTTTGCGGACACTGTATTTCTTGTGAATGGCCGCTAACCGTTTAATTAAATTCGGTTTTTAGCACAAGAGGTTTTTATGCCGATTTATCATATCATTAGTTCATTTTTTACACATAATGACAATCGAATAAAAGGCATGCTCAACAAGGGGTTATGCGTTCTGCTAGGCGCCCTGCTGTGGGCGGGTGCGCCACTCCCGGCGGCAAGTGCCGAGGAAGGGTCGCAGAGTATCGCCACGAGAACCGAGGTGGGAGAGGGAGAGTGGCAGGCCATACGGCTGCGCAACCTGCCACGAGGGGCGAGCCTGCGGGTGGTGCTGGAAACGGATGGGGAGTTGCGTGTCTTCGTGGTGAAGGCCAGCGAGTTCGAACGACTCCCGGATGCCGGTCAGCCGCTGCTGGCGGCCACCACCGGCAGGACCCTGGATGTTGCCCTGCGAGTCCCCGCCAGTACTGACTATTATCTGGTGCTGGACAATCGTCAGGGGGACAAACCACGCCAGGTGTCGGTGGGCATCACTGGCTCCCGCTAGGCCGGGAGGCCTTCAGAGTCGAGGCGCCTGTCGTGGGAGGCCTTTTCCACAAGCTCGGAACGGGAATTACTTATACAGTAATGATGCAGTAGATGGACAAGATATGCCGCCCGGCTGGGCACTCAGAAGCGTCCATGGAATGACTTTAATAGAATCGAAAACAGGATATTGAAACAGGGACGACGTCTTCTACACTTTTTATACAGCGGGGTTAACCAAGCGCGAGGACAGCGATATGACCGATCCAGCCTACCAATTGGGTGACCACATCACCCTGAAGGAACTCAACAGGGCCGTCGACAATGGCTTTCTCCCCATCGTGGAGGTCGAGTCCACCGATGGCATCTACACCGTGCGCCTGCATCACCCCGGCGGGGTGTCCGTGCTGTCCGATGCACAGGGCAAGACCCGCATCTTCCAGGGAACCGGCGAGATCCGCGACCAGCTGGGCGAAATCGGCCTGACCCATGGCGTGTTGACCTGGGCAGACCAGTGCGGCGACGAGATGATCGGTGTATCGGGCAAGGCCATCACACCCGACGAGATGCTGGCCTACGGGACACGAATTTCCTTTCGTTGAAGGGCGCAGCGTTCATGAGGGGCTTGATTGTGACGGAGGTGATCCCCATTAAAATGGGTGACTATCGAAACCCCCACGAGGGTCCCTCCCAACGGCCATCTCAACGACCGTCTAAAAGACAAGGAGAGCACCATGGCACTTCGTCTCGGCGATATCGCCCCCGACTTCACCCAGGAGAGCACCGCTGGGCCCATCAACTTTCATGAATGGGCCGGTGACAGCTGGGTGATCCTGTTTTCCCATCCCAAGGACTTCACCCCGGTGTGCACCACCGAGCTGGGCGAGGTCTCGCGGCTGAAGCCGGAGTTCGACAAGCGAAACACCAAGGCCATCGGGCTGTCGGTGGACCCCATCGAGGACCACCACAAGTGGGTCAGCGACATCGAAGAGACCCAGGGCTACGGGTTGAACTTCCCGCTGCTGGCGGACAGTGATCGCAAGGTCAGCGATCTCTACGACATGGTCCACCCCAACGCCAACGACACCCTGACGGTGCGCAGCGTCTTCATCATCGATCCCAACAAGAAGATTCGCCTGACCCTGACCTACCCGGCCAGCACCGGGCGCAACTTCGCCGAGATCCTGCGGGTGCTGGACAGCCTGCAACTCACCGACGGCTACAAGGTGGCCACCCCGGTGAACTGGCAGCAGGGCAATGACTGCATCATCGTGCCCTCGGTGTCCAACGAGGAAGCCAGGACCCTGTTCCCGGAAGGCTGGAAGGAGCTGAAGCCCTACCTGCGCCTGGTCAAGCAGCCGAAGTCGTCCTGACCTCGGCTCGTCGAGGATTCTGCTTCATCAGTGAGCGCTTAAGCCTGCGTTAAGTTGTCGGGGCCAGAGTATCGGTGACACGTCATGGAGACGCCCCGATGCCTGAACCGAGACTCCTTCCCTGCCTGCAAGCCGCTGCGGCCTCGCCACCGCTGAGCTGGCAGGAGGCCCTTCACTGGACCCAGCGTCGCCGCCTCGAGCATCTCGTCTGTCGCCGCTTCGCCGAGGAGCATGGCGCCCGTATCCAACACCTGCTGCCCCGACTGTTCGGCCTGTGGCAGGGTGGACAGCCCCAGGCGGCGGTGGGGGTGCGCTCGGCGCAGACTGGCTCACTGTTCCAGGAACAGTATCTGGACGTCAGCGCCGAGCAACTGCTGGCCGAGCGTTTCGGTCGCCCCATCGCGCGTCACCAGATCGCCGAGATCGGCAACCTGGCCAGCCGCCGTTCCGGTCTGCAGCGTCGGCTCTTCCTGCACCTGGTGGATCAGCTGGGCCGCGAGGGGATCGGCTGGTTACTGTTCACCGCCACCCCCGAAGTGGCCAACGGCATCCGCCGCCTGGGGCTCACCCTGTCGCCGGTGACCCCCGCCGATCCGGCACGTCTGGGCGAGGAACAGGCCAGCTGGGGCCGTTACTACGACCGCCAGCCCTGGGTCATGGCCGGCGACCTGCGCCGGGCCCACCGGGATCTGAGCCGGCAGGGTCTGCTGCCCGACACCCTCGCCCCCCAGGCGGAGATGCCCCATGCAGACTTCGCCTGAAGCCCTGCACGAGCGGCTGGCCCGCCACGCCGTCGAGCGACCGGCTCGAATGGCGCTGGACGACGGCCGACGCCGACTCTCCTACGCCGAGCTGGTGAGCGAAATCGGGATCCGCCGGCGACGCCTGGCCGATACCGGCGCGCAGCGGGTCGCCCTGGCCCTGGACAACGGCCTCGACTGGGCGCTGTGGGACCTGGCGCTGCTGTTAGATGAGCGCGTGGCGGTGCCGGTGCCCGCCTTCTTCAGCGACGCCCAGCGCCATCACCTGGTGGACGCCGCCGGGCTGGACGCCTGGATCGGCCCCGGCGCCGAGACGCTCGGCTTCTCGGCCACGCCTGACCCCGCCATCGCCACCCGTCGGGTGGCCTCGCCTCCGGCCCTGCATGCTGGCACGACCCGCATCACCTTTACCTCCGGTACCAGCGGCGCTCCCAAGGGGGTCTGCCTCGATGCCGAAGCACCGCTGAGCGTGGCCGAGAGCCTCGCCAAGGCGTTGGCACCACTGAGAATCGCGCGCCACCTGGCGATGCTGCCGCTGGCCACCCTGCTGGAGAACATCGGCGGACTCTATGTACCTCTGTGGCTGGGCGCCACCGTCTGCCTGCCCGGGGCGGCCGAGCTGGGCTGGCAGGGAGCGAGCGGCTTCGACCCGCGCCGGGCGCTGGCCGCCATCGACACCTTTCGTCCCCACAGCCTGATCCTGGTCCCCCAACTGCTCCAGGCGCTGGTGGACAGCCGTCACGCCGCCCCCGAGAGCCTGCGCTTCGTGGCGGTGGGCGGTGCCCGAGTCGTGGCCTCCCTGCTGGAGCGTTCCCGGCGAGGCGGCTGGCCGGTGTTCGAGGGCTACGGCCTCTCGGAGTGCGCCTCGGTGGTGTGCCTCAACCGCCCCGGAGAGCCCACCTGCGGGGTCGGCCGCCCGCTGTCCCACGCGAGTGTGCGCATCGACGACACGGGCGAGGTGTGGGTGCGTGGTGCCACCCAGCTCGGCTACCTGGGAGAGCCGTCGCCCGCCACCTCCTGGCACGCCACCGGCGATCTGGGCCACTGGTCAGGCGACGCCCTGGTACTGGACGGCCGCCGCCGCGAGGTCTTCATCACCGCCTATGGCCGCAACGTCGACCCCCAGTGGGTGGAGGGCGAGCTCTGTGGTCACCCCGCCATCGCCCAGGCCATGGTCCACGGCGAAGCACTGCCCGCCAACCGCGCGCTGGTGGTACCTAGCTCGCCGGAGGTCGACGACACCCAACTGACCGAGGCGGTGGCCGCCGTCAACGCCGGCCTGCCCGACTACGCCCGAGTTCACGCCTGGCGCCGCTGCGCGCCCTTCACCCCGCACAACTACCAACTGACGACCAACGGCCGCCTGCGCCGCGACGCCATCCTCAATGCCAACGGCACCTGGCTGCGCAACGCGACACCCCTACCTCTACATGGAGTGACCCCATGACCCCGTACCAGCAACTGCAGCACGCCACCCGCAGCGAGCGCGACTGGCTGCTCGCCACCCCGCTGCTGACCCGCGCCCTGGCCGGTGAGGTCAGCCGAGACGAGTATCTCGCCTTCCTCGAGCAGGCCTACCACCACGTGCGCTTCACGGTGTCGCTGATGATGGCCTGCGGTGCCCGACTGCCGGACCGGCTGGGCTGGCTGCGCGGCGCCCTGGTGGAGTACATCGAGGAGGAGCATGGCCACGAGCAGTGGATCCTCGACGACATCCGCGCCGCCGGCGGCGATCCCGAGGCGGCCGCCGCTCGGGCGCCGGACCCCGCCACCCGGTTGATGGTGGCCGCGGTGCGCGACGAGATCGAGCACGGCAACCCGGTGAGCTTCTTCGGCATGGTGCAGGTGCTGGAGGGCACCAGCACGGCGCTGGCCACCCAGGCCGCCGAGACACTGCAGGCGAGCCTGGCGCTCCCCGATGATGCGGTGCGCTACCTGACCTCCCACGGCAGCCTCGATATCGGCCACCTGGCCTTCTTCGAGGGGCTGGTGAATCGCCTGGAGGAGGAGGACCTGGCGGCGGTGATCGACACCGCGACACTGGTCTACCGGCTCTACGGCGCCATGTTCCGCGGCGTAGAGGCGAGCTGTGCCGGCGGCAGTGCCGCCAGGGAGCTCTGCGATGCGCTGGTCTGATCGCCTCTTCCGACGCCAGGGCCTGCCCGAAGGGGGCTGGCCCGCCCAACGGGTGCTGATCACCGGTGCCAGCGGCGGCATCGGTCAGGCGCTGGTGGACGAGCTCGCCGCCGCCGGGACGCAGCTGATGATCACCGGCCGCCGGGCGGAGGCGCTCGCGGCCACGGCGGCCCGCCATCCCGACCGGATCACGGCGGTGCCCGCCGACCTGACCCGCGCCGAGGAGCGCCAGCGTCTGGTGAGTGCGGCCAGGCAGGCGGGCTGCACCATGCTGATCAATGCCGCCGGGATGAACCGGGTCGAGCTGTTCACCGAGGGCAGCGACGCCGAGATCGAGCGGCTGGTCGCCCTCAACCTCACCGCCACCCTGCAGCTGACCCGCGCCCTGCTCCCCCAACTGATGGTGGCGCGCCAGGGCTGGGTGATCACCCTGGGATCCACCTTCGGCACCCTGGGCTACCCCGGCCAGGTCGGCTACTGCGCCACCAAGTTCGCCCTGCGCGGCTTCAGCCAGGCCCTGCGCCGCGAACTCGCCGATACCCGGGTACGCGTGCTGCATGTCTCGCCCCGCGCCACCCGCACCGCCATGAACGCCCCCGAGGTGGAGGCCATGAATGCGGCCCTGGGCAACGCCATGGACAGCCCCGCCCGGGTGGCCCAGGCGGTGCGCAGCGCCGTGGAGCGCGGCCGCCAGGAGGCCCAACTGGGCAGACCCGAGCGGCTCTTCGTGCGCCTCAACGCCTTGCTCCCAGGCGTGGTCGACCGCGCCCTGGCGCGCCAGCTTCCCGTCATCCGCCGATTCATCGGCACATCGGAGACCACCCCATGAACGTTCAACGCATCTCTCGCTTCACCGCCATGCTTCTCATCGCCGGGCTGGGCGGCCTCTTCGCCATCGCGGCACTCGCCGAGGGCGGCACCGACGATGCCGTCGAGCGGGGCGTCACCCAGCTCCAGAGCCGCTGGGCCGAGATCCACTACCGGCTGCCCGAGAAGCAGCAGGCGGATGCCCTCGCCACCCTGGGCGAGGAGGCGGAACGCCTGCTGGCCGAGCATCCCGACTCTGCCGAGCTGCTGATCTGGACCGGCATCGCGCGCTCCACCCAGGCCGGCGCCGAAGGCGGGCTGGGGGCGCTCGGTCTGGTCAAGCAGGCCCGCAGTCACCTGGAGGCCGCCCTGGAGCAGGACCCGCTGGCGCTGAAGGGCTCCGCCTACACCAGCCTGGGAGCACTCTACTACCAGGTTCCGGGCTGGCCGATCGGCTTCGGTGACGACGACAAGGCCGAGTGGCACCTCAAACGCGCCCTGTCGATCAACCCCGATGGGCTCGACAGCCTCTATTTCTGGGGTGACTATCTTCACCAGCAGGGACGCGACGCCGAGGCGCGCCAGGCACTGGAGAAGGCGCTGCAGGCGACGCCAAGGCCCGGCCGGGAGCTCGCCGACAGCGGCCGCCGTGAGGAGATCCGCCGCCTGCTTTCGCAACTGGAGAAGTGACACCGATGCGCATCCTGCTGGTAGAGGACGACCCCAGCCTGGCGGCGGGCATCCGCCTGGCGCTCAAGCCGGAACACTACACCGTGGACCTGCTGGCCGATGGCCGGCAGGCCTTGGCTGCCCTCAAGGGCAATGAGCCATTCGATGCGGTGATCCTCGACCTCGGCCTTCCCGGGCTCGACGGCATGCGGGTGCTAAAGGCGGTGCGCCAGCGGGGCAACCGCGTGCCGGTGCTGGTGCTGACCGCCCGGGACGGCATCGACGACCGCATCGCCGGCCTGGATGCCGGCGCCGACGACTACCTGGTCAAGCCCTTCCCGGTGGCCGAGCTCAAGGCACGCCTGCGCGCCCTGCTGCGCCGCAGCCAGGGGCAAGCCAGCAGCGTGCTGGAGGCCCGCGGCATCCGCCTCGACCCGGCCACCCACAGCGTCAGCTACCGGGGCGAGCCGGTAGCGCTCTCGCGTCGCGAATTCACGCTATTGCAGGAATTCCTCGCCCACCCGGGCCGGGTGTTCACCCGCGACACCTTGACCCGGCTGGTCTATGGCTGGGACGAGGAGGTGGAGAGCAATGCCATCGAGGTGCATGTGCATCACCTGCGCCGCAAGTTCTTCCCCGAGCTGATCCGCACCCTGCGCGGCATCGGCTATGTGCTCGACCGCCCCGTGCCGGACCGGGCGAGCTGATGTCGATCCGTCGCCGTACCCTGGGCCTGGTGCTACTGGTCTTCGGGGTCAGCATGCTGGTGATCGGCCTGGTCAGCTACCGCTTCGCCGCCAACGAGATCGAGGAGCTCTACGACGCCAACCTGGCGCAGAACGCTCGCCTGCTGGAGGGGCTGATCCAGGCGTCGCTGCCGGACGACGAGCGTGATGCCCTGCTGGCCAGCCTGGAGAGCGCCCTGTTGCGCGCCGAGCAGTCGGACAAGCGCCTGGCCGGCCACCGCTACGAGAGCAAGCTCGCCTTCCAGCTGTGGGAGGGCGACCAGTTACTGCTGCGCTCGGCCAGCGCTCCACCAGCGCCCTTCACCGACCGGCCGCCCGGCTATGCCAACAGCCAGGTGGCGGGCCACGACTGGCGGGTCTATGTGCTCGACGTCGCCGAGTCATCGCGACGGGTGATGGTCGCCGAGCGCGACGATGTGCGCGGTGAGCTGACTCGTGCCGTGGCCCTGCGCACTCTGCTACCGGACCTGCTTGGGCTCCCCGTGCTGGCCCTGCTGTTGTGGTGGGCGATCGGCTGGGGGCTGCGGCCGCTGTCGCGGATGGCCGAGCAGATCCGTCGGCGCGATCCCCACACCCTGCAGCCCTTGATCCTCCAGCCGCTGCCGCGGGAGCTGGAGACCATCGCCGGCGCCCTGAACCGCCTGCTCGAGCGCATCCGCGCGTTGCGGGTGCGCGAGAAGCGCTTCATCGCCGACGCCGCCCACGAACTGCGCACGCCCCTGGCGGTGCTCGACCTGCACGCCCAGAACGCCCTGGCCGCCGAGGACCCGGCGGATCGCCACGAGGCGCTTGACAAGCTGCGCGACGGCGTGGCCCGGAGCACTCGCCTGGTCACCCAACTGCTCGCCCTGGCCCGCCTGGACCCGGAGGAGGAGTCGCCGCTGGCCGGGCAATCCGCCGATCTGCTGGTCGAGGTGCGCGAGGCGCTGGTCAAGCTCTCGCCACTGGCCGCCGAACGCGACATCGAGCTGCAGTTGGAGGCCGACGAGGCCGCCGACTGGGGGCTGTCGGTCGAACCCGGCGCCATCGACACCCTGATTCAGAACCTGGCCGGCAACGCCCTGCAACACTCCCCCGAGGGCGGCACCGTTTCGGTGGGGCTAGCCGCCAGCAACGACGCCCTGACCCTGGTGATCGACGACCAGGGCCCCGGCATCCCCCCGGCGCAGCGCGCCCAGGTCCTCGAGCGCTTCCACCGCGCCGGCCCAAGCGCCGGGGCGGGCCTGGGGCTCTCGATCGTCGAGCGGCTATTGCAGCGTCACCGCGGCAGTCTGCAGTTGGACGACGCCCCGGGCGGCGGATTGAGAGTGACGGTCGAGCTGCCGCGCACGCATCGAGAGACGTGACTGCCATCCCGCCATAAGACGGCGTTAAGCTTGGCGGGGCGACCAGCCACTGAGTCACGGCCATCTCTTCCATAGCCTGCTCGGCGTGCTGAGCGTCGAGAGCGCCATCCGCGACCCAAGCATGGACATCAGCCAGGCGTGTCGCTCGAACCGGTACACCGCCATTGAGACGATGCCGGCTCGTCGGTCCGCGGAGTCTTAAGGTTATCTTAAGGATCTCATGAAACGGTGAGATCATCGGATAAGCTGGCGACAGACAACTCGTGTTTCCCCGACCGATTAATGGAGATGGTTCATGACGATCATGGCATCCTCGACCAGGCCTCTGGGCCCGTTGAACACTCAGCCTAGCGTTGCCATGCCGGAGACGATCCGGCTGTTACCCAGCAGTCCGGCCCTGGCACTAATGACGGACTTCACCCTGATACAGCCACGGATCATCAAGGCCGACACGCCGATAGACGAGGCGCATCTGAAGATGCGCTATGGCGGGGTCCGGCTGCTATTGGTGGTGGATGACCGGCAACATTGCACTGGGGTCTTGACCGCAAAGGAAGTGATCGGCGGTCGGCGTATCACCCAGGCCATGCAGCAGCGCGGCATCACGCGTGAGGAGGTGACGGTCAGCATGGTACAGACCCCTTGCCACAAACTGCTCGCCATGTCGCTGGAACAGCTGGCATCCCTGACCATCGATGATCTTGTCAGGGCCCTGGAGAGCTTCGGCGAACAGCACCTGCTGATAACCGACAGGATAGAAACGCAACACCCGAGGATACGCGGCATCATCTCGGCGCCGGATATCGGACGCTCACTCGGCAGTGATCTGAGCGCATTGCCAGAGGCACGAAGCTTTGCTGATATCTGTCAGGTCGTGATGGGCCATGAGCTGTGACACTGCTGGAATCACTCGATCCAGCCAATACACATCGACAACCGGCAACTGGTAGATACCGCCGGGTGAGACCTCACTTCCTCTCCGGCGCGTTCCTGTTGGCCAGTTCGGGCCGCGTCTCGTACTCCACACCGTGGTCGTGCAGGTAGTCGCGGATCAACTGTCGCACCACCTGGGACGGGGTCAGGTCCTGAGAAGCACACAGCTGCTCGAAGGCCCGCTTCTTGTGCGGGTCGATCAGCAGGGTCAGGCGTGCCGTCTTCTTCTCCATCGTGACTCTCCCACCAACATTAACATTTAATGTTAATGCCCACTGCCACCCGGGGCAATAGCAGGGCATGTTTGTCAGACATGCTAACAGCATGTTAATGTTATTAACATGTCAATCGGATCGCCCCCGCCGGAAAGCTCCAACCACGGCGCGGAGGCCCTGAGAGGAGTCCACGCATGGCACGCCACCGACCGTCCCCGCGACGTCCCGGCATCGCCACCGGCCTGCGCGCGGCCTGGCGAGAGGGCTATGGCCTGGACGACCTGCGCCGCGACATCCTCGCCGGGCTGACCATCGGCACCGTGGCCGTGCCGCTCTCGATGGCACTGGCCATTGCCACCGGTGTGCCCCCCCAACACGGGCTCTACACGGCGATCGTCGCCGGCGCCATCATCGCGCTGACCGGCGGTTCACGCTTCAATGTCTCGGGGCCGACGGCGGCCTTCGTCGTCATCCTCTTCCCCATCGTCCAGCAGTACGGCCTGGGCGGCCTGCTGATCGCCTCGATGATGGCCGGCCTGATCCTGGTGGCGCTGGGCATCGCCGGCATGGGGCGCCTCATCCAGTACGTGCCCTATCCGGTGGTACTCGGCTTCACGGCGGGGATCGCGGTGGTGATCGCGGTGCTGCAGGTGCCCGACTTCCTGGGGCTGGAGGTCGGGCAGCTGGGCGAGCACTTCGTCGAGAATCTGGGACGGATCGCCGCCTCGCTGCCGAGCCTGGATCCGCTCGAGCTGGGGATCGGCGCCTTCACCCTGGGTGTCATGCTGCTCTGGCCGCGCCTACATGTGCCGATTCCGGCGCCCCTGATCGGGCTGGTGGTCGGCGCGGTGGTGGCCTATGCGGTCAACCACGGGATCGGCGACCCGAGCACGGGGAACCTGGTGGAGACCATCGCCTCACGCTTCACCTGGGAGGCCCATGGCGAGACGGGCAGTGGCATTCCCCCGATCGCGCCGAGTTTCGTGGCCCCCTGGCGGCTGCCCGGCGCGGATGGCGAACCCCTGGTACTGAACTTCGAACTGATTCGCGCCCTGATGGGTCCCGCCTTCGCCATCGCCATGCTGGGGGCGATCGAGTCGCTGCTGTGCGCGGTGGTGTCAGACGGGCTGACCCGGACCCGGCATGACCCCAACGCCGAGCTGATCGGACAGGGGCTGGGCAATATCGTCGCGCCGCTGTTCGGCGGCATCACCGCCACAGCCGCCATCGCCCGGACCGCCACCAACATCCGCAGTGGCGCACGTTCGCCGATCGCGGCGGTGGTGCATGCGCTGGTGGTGCTGCTAGCGGTGGTCGCCCTGGCGGGCCTGCTAGGGCTGGTGCCGATGGCCGCGCTGGCGGCGCTGCTGTTCATCGTCGCCTGGAACATGGGTGAGGCTCGCCACTTCCTGCACACCCTGCGCTCGGCCCCGCCGGGGGACGTGGCCATCCTGATGACCTGCTTCACCCTGACCGTCGTCTTCGACATGGTGCTGGCGGTGGCCGTAGGCATCGGGCTCGCCGCCGCCCTGTTCATCCGGCGCATGTCGCTGCTGACCCAGACGCAGCGGGTCGACTCCGGGTCCCATGCCAGCATCGGCGAGCTGCCCGGCGAGGTCGCCCTCTACGACATCGATGGCCCGCTGTTCTTCGGCGCCGCCGAGAAGGCACTCACCTCGCTGCACCTGGTGGACCCGAAGGTGCGGTTCGTCATCCTCGACATGCATGATGTGCCGAGCATAGATGGCACCGCCATCGTGGCCCTCAAGACCCTGATCGACGAGATGCACCGCCAGGGAGTCGCCCTGGTGCTGGTCGGCCTGCCGACGCGGATCCTCGTCAAGCTGCGCCGCGCCGGCATCCGCCGGACTGCCGGCCGGCTGACCTGGTGCCGCGAGCTGGCCCAGGCCCGGAAAGTGGCCCTGCGCTGGCTAGGCAGCGAAGAGTCGCGCCGGCGGGAACACGCCTAGCTGGGCGGCCCTGGCCCGGCCTTTACAGCCAGGGGGCAGGCAGGGATAGTGGATGCTGACGACAGGGGCGCCGCGGCGACATCGCCACGGCTGAGACGCACCCTCGGAACCTGACCCGGATAATGCCGGCGTAGGGAGTCGTGCGGCCCGGCCTCCCGCCGACCCGCACCTCCCGCGCCGGGGAGGACACGATGCCAACCGACCTTTCCCTCTATCTAATCACCGACCCGGAGCTGTGCGCCGATCGGGGCCTGGTGGAAACCGTGGTGGCGGCGGTGCGCGGCGGCGTGACCATCGTCCAGTTGCGCGACAAGCACGCCTCGGATAGCGAACTGATCGACCAGGCGCGTCGCCTCAAAGTGGCCCTGGCAGGGATGGGGGTGCCGCTGCTCATCAACGACCGTCTGGAGGTGGCCCTGGCCGCCGGCGCCGATGGCCTGCACCTCGGCCAGGACGATGGTGAGGTGGAAGCTGCCCGCCGGGCACTGGGACCCAACGCCATCCTCGGGCTCTCGGTACAGACCCATGAACAGCTGGCCCGCCTGGCTCCCGGCCGACTCGACTACCTGGGGCTGGGCCCGGTATTCGCCACCGCCAGCAAGCACGACCATGCCACGCCACTGGGCTTCGAGGGCCTGGCCCGCCTGGTGGCCGCGAGCCTGCTGCCGGCCGTCGCCATCGGCGGACTCAAGTCCGAGCATGCCGCCTCGGTGCGTGCCGCCGGCGCACGGGGGCCAGCGGTGATCTCGGCGATCTGCGGGCAGCCGGATCCCGAGGCCGCCGCCCGGGCCTTCTTCACGACGTAGGCCGCCGTTTCAGGGTGGTACGGCGATCGAGGTAGGCGATCGCCAGGCCACTGCCCATGATCAGGGTGCTGCCGACGAAGACCCAGATATCGGGGATCTCATCCCAGAACCACCAGCCCAGCAGCACCGCCCAGAGCATGGCGGTGTAGTCGAAGGGGGCGGCGATGGCCGCCGGGGCATGGCGAAAGGCCAGGGTGATGAAGACCATGGAACCGGCACCGAAGACCCCTGCCGCGAGGAATGCCGGCCAGTGCCAGGGCAAGGGCATGGTCCAGACCCAGGGCAAGGCGATCGCCGTGATCACCAGCGGCACCAGGTTCATGTAGAAGACCATGGCCCAGAGGTGCTCCCGTGCCGCGTAACGCCGTGCGGTGATCATCATCAAGGCATAGAACACAGCGGCCCCGATCAGCACCAGGGCCCCGGGCTGGAAGGCCGCGCCCCCGGGACGCACGACGATCAACACCCCCACGAAGCCCATCAGCGACGCCACCAGGATCGGCGGGGCGATACGCTCACCCAACAGCGGTACCGAGAGCAGGGTCACGAACAGCGGAGCGACGAAGGCGATCGCCGTGGCCTCGGCGAGTGGCAGCAGGGTCAAGCCCAGCACGAAGCAGAACATGGTGGCGGTGTAGATCAACCCCCGCACCAGGTGCACGCCTGGCCGCCGGGTGCGCAGCTTGCGCAGGCCCCCGCCGAAATGCGTGATCAGCGCAATCAGCGGCAGCGATACCAGGGTACGGAAGAAGATGATCTGCAGCGGCGAGTGGACCTCGCCCAACCACTTGGAAATGGCATCACCGATGGCCAGGCATAGCACACCCAGGCACATGAACCCGATACCCTTCAACGATGCCGTCATCATGAACTCCCTTGCGCCGCTTCCACACTGCCAAAAAACCACCCCGCCGGCCCGAGAAGGGCAGCGGGGTGTGGCGTGGCGACAGGCTAGAGGGTCGACCGGGAACAAGAGGTGATTTTCCCGTCAGAGTCCCGCGTTGACCACCATGCAGTCCATGCCCTCCTGAACCAGGCTGCGACAGGCGTCATAGGCCTGGTTTTCCTGCAGGTTCACCAGGCGTGCCCGGAAGACCTTTTGGTCACCCTGGTGTTCCGCCACGGCGATCCGTGCACCGCTCATCTGGAAGGCCAGGCGGTCGGCGGCACGATTGGCCAGGGTACGGGCCTGGTCGGCGCTACTGAAGGCACCCACCTGGACACCCCAGCCACCGCCGGTCCGGGTGCTGAAGGTATCGACAGGGCGGAAGGATTGACTGGTCCGGGTAATCAACTCACGGATGGGGTCGTCTGCCGAGCCCTGTTCGACGCCGGGGCGTCTCGTGTAGGTCGTCGCCGAACTCTCCACGCTGGCCAGGCTGGCCACCATGCTCGATGACTCACTCACGGGCGTGGCAGGCGCGGCGGCAGGCAGGCGACGGGTGCCGCTCATGACATCGCCGGAAAAGTCCGCCTGGGCGATCCAGTCGCCACGATCATACAGGGAGGCCCTCACGAAGCCGCGGTTAAGGAGATCGGCCATGTGGGCGTCGCGTGACTGGGCGGTAAAGCCACCCATGACCACCGAGACCAGGCGACGGCCATCGCGTACGGCGGATGTCGCGACGTTGAAGCCCGAGGCGCGGATGAAGCCGGTCTTCATGCCATCGGCGCCGGGATAGTTGTCCAGCAGACGATTGTGGCCGGTGATCGTCTTGCCCTGCCAGGTGAAGCTCGTCCGCGAAAAGTAGTGGTAGTACTGGGGAAAGTCCTGCATCAGGCGGATCGACAGGGTCGCCATGTCCCGCGCGGTGGTGGTCTGACCGGCATCGGGCAGGCCGTTTGGGTTGCGGAAGGTGGTACGGCGCATGCCTAGCTGCCGCGCCTTGGCGGTCATCATGCGGCCGAAATGTGCCTCGCTGCCGCCCAGTGCCTCGGCCACCACCACCGCCACGTCGTTGGCCGACTTGATTACCAGTGCCTGGATGGCGGTCTCCACGGGAATGGTCGAACCGGCCTTGACGTAGAGCTTCGAAGCCGGCTTGGAAGCCGCATAGGAGGATACCGGCAATCCCTGGCCAAGACTCAGGCTGCGCCCCTCCAGCGCCTCGAACACCAGATAGAGCGTCATCATCTTGGTCAGCGACGCCGGATAGCGGGTCGCATCGGCTTTGGCCGCGTGCAACACTTCGCCGCTCTCGACATCGACCACGATGGCGGCATAGCGAGGATTCGCCAGTGCCGGGCTGGCGACAAGCATCGCCAGGCCTGTGAACAGCGTGAGTGCCATCACGGCATGGCGCCATTTCATTATTGTCGTATTGGTCACCATCTGCGTGCCCTCTGAATTCCCTGGAGTCGATTGTGCAGTTGCTAATAAGTATTATGAACAGGAAATGAAGACTGTACAGGGATTTAAACGAGGAATAACGGGCTTTTTGGATAACTTCTCCCTTCATGAGCCTTCAATCAAGTGTCAAGAGTCTGAATGGCTGTTATAAATGGAGAGGTAGGCGGCAAGCACCGCGCTGTTCGGGACCTTACCCGCACGGACTCCACTTCCGCGTTATCTCAAGAGCGTCGCTGGGCGACGAAAGGATTATGACCTCTCCACCCTCCTCGGCATCCGGCCCCCTCGTGGCCATCGGCGGTGCCGAGGACAGGAAATCCGATCTGGAGATCCTCAAACGGGTTTTCGCCCTGGCCCCTGCGGGTAACCAGGAGGTTGCGGTCATCGCCACGGCCAGCAGCATTCCCGACGAGGTGCTGCCCGACTACGAAGCGGCCTTCTCTCGCCTGGGCGCCAGCCGCGTCCATTCGCTGGAGATCCGGGATCGCCAGCAGGCGGTCGAGGCCGAGGCCGTGCGCCAGATCGAGCAGAGCGGCGTCATCTTCTTCACCGGCGGTGACCAACTGCGCCTGACCAATGTCCTGGGTGGCTCCCCGGTTCTGACGGCCATCCGCGAACGCCTCGACAATGGCGCGGTGGTGGCCGGGACCAGTGCCGGCGCAGCCGCCATGCCGGGCACCATGATCTACAACGGTGCCGCCGCCGATGCCTTGCGCAAGGGCGCCGTCAACATGACCTTCGGCCTGGGGTTGGTCGATGGCCTGATCATCGACAGCCATTTCCTCGAGCGTGGGCGCTTCACCCGCCTGGTGGAGGTCGGAGCGAGCAACCCCGAGCACCTCGGGGTGGGCCTTGGCGAGGATGCCGGCGTGATCATCCATCCCCACGGCATTCTCGAAGCCATCGGCCCGGGGCATGTCATCCTCATCGACAGCCGGGATCTGGCGAGCTCGAATATCGCCGACCTGCCCATGGGCGAACCGGTGGCCGTCGAGCACATGATCCTCCATGCAATGGTCAGCGGCCACGGGTTCGACGTCGAGGCCCGGCGCTATCTCGCCCCCCATAAACTCGGCGTCATTCTTGCGGAGAGCCGATGAATATTCTCGAGCACCGGGCCCTTCGCGGCCCGAACTATTACAGCCGCTATCCAGCGATCTTCATGCGCCTGGACATCGGGGACCTCGAAGAAAAGCCAAGCGATCTCGTCCCCGGCATCGTCGAGCGGACTACCGCCTTGCTGCCGACCCTGCAGGAGCATCGTTGCTCGGTGGGCCGCCCCGGCGGCTTCCTGGAGCGGCTGGAACGCGGCACCTGGGCCGGTCATGTCGTCGAACATGTCGCCATCGAGCTGCAGAACCTGATCGGCTTCGCGGTGGGCTACGGCAAGACCATCGACAGCTATGACACCGGCATCTACAACGTGGTCTACCGCTACCGGAATGAGGCCTGTGGCCTGGCCGCCGGCGTAGAAGCAGTCGACCTCGTCGAGCGACTGTTCGCCGGCGAGGAAGTCGACATGCCGGCGATCATCGACCGCCTCAAGCAGGTTCGCGACGCCCACATGCTGGGGCCCTCGACGGCCGCCATCGTCGACGCCGCCAACCAGCGTGGCATTCCCCATACCCGCTTGAGCGAGGAAAACAGCTACATCCAGTTCGGCCATGGTCACCGGCAGCAGCGCATCCAGGCGACGGTGACCGGCCATACGGACCTGATCGGCTTCGGCATCGCCGACGACAAGGAGTGGACCAAGCAGGTACTCGGCGATGCCGGCATCCCGGTACCCCAGGGGCGGGTGTGCGACTCCTTCGACGAGGCGCTCGAGGCCGTGGGCGCCATCGGCTATCCCGTCGCGGTGAAACCGGTCATCGGCAACCATGGCCGCGGCGTGAGCACCAACATCGAGGACGACCAGGCGCTGCATGACGCCTTCGATATCGCCGCCCATCGCAATCCCTCGGTGATCGTCGAGCAGTACATCCGCGGCGAGGACCATCGCCTGCTGGTCATCGACGGCAGGCTCGTGGCCGCCGCGAGGCGCCGCCCGGCGCATGTGGTCGGTAATGGAATCGATACCCTGCAGGCCCTGGTCGACGAGGAGAACCGGGACCCGCGTCGCGGCATCGGCCACGAGAACCTGCTGACCCAGATCCAACTGGACGAGCAGTCGCTGCGGCTGATCGGCCAGCAGAACCTGACCCTGCAGAGCGTTATCCCGGTCGGCGAGATGGTCTTCCTCAAGCCCACGGCGAACCTCAGTACCGGAGGCACGGCCACGGACGTGACCGACGATGTCCATCCGGAGGTACGCTACGCGGCGGAGCGCATCGCGCGCCTGGTGGGGCTGGACATCATCGGCATCGACCTGCTGGCCGAGACCCTGACCCGGCCGCTGGAGGAGCAGTCGGCCGCCGTGGTCGAGGTCAATGCCGGGCCCGGCTTTCGCATGCACCTCTCGCCCACCCACGGGGAGGACCGGGATGTCGGTCGCCCGGTGATCGACATGCTGTTCCCCGACAGCGAAGCCACGGGGCGCATTCCCGTCGCGGCGATCACCGGCACCAACGGCAAGACCACCACGGTACGCCTGCTCTCGCACCTGCTGCGCCAGGCGGGACGCAACGTCGGCATGGCCTGTACCGGCGCCACCGAGATCGACAACCATGTGATCCTGCGCGGCGACTACAGCGGTCCCCAGGCGGCGGCCATCGTGCTGCGCGAACCCACGGTCGAGTGCGCCGTGCTCGAGGTCGCCCGCGGCGGCATCATGCGCCGTGGCCTGGGGTTCGACGAGTGCGACGTGGGGGTATTGCTCAACATCGCCAGCGACCACCTCGGCGAGCACGACATCCGTACCCTCGATGAACTGGCACGCTGCAAGACGGTGGTGATCGATGCCGTCCGCCAGGGCGGGACGGCCGTGCTCAATGCCGACGATCCCAGGGTGCTGGAAGGCCAGCAGTGGGCCCGGGGCGAGATCATCTTCTTCACCCTGGACCCCGACTCGCGTCCCGTTCGTCAGCATGTCCGCGAACACGGCGTCGCCTTTACCGTCCACAGCGAGCGCATCGTGATGCGCCAGGGCCATGTCGAGGCCGAGGTGATCCCGGTGGTGGTCGTGCCGATCACCTTCGAGGGCCATGCCCGCTTCAACGTCGCCAACGCCCTGGCCGCCAGCGCCGCCGGCTATGCCTTGGGCCTCTCCATCGCCGATATCCAGCGGGGTCTGCAGACCTTCCACCCGACGCCGGGGCAGAATCCAGGCCGCACCAACCTCATCGATGCCGACGGCATGAAGGTGCTGATCGACTATGGCCACAATGTCCCTGCGCTCGAGGCCTTGAGCGAACTGGTCGGCTGCATTCCGGCCCGGCGACGCATCAGCGTGGCCAGCGCCCCGGGGAATCGCCGCGACGAGGACCTGTTCACGCTGGGCACCCTGCTCGCGCGGATGCACGACGTCGTCTTCATCTACGAGACCGACCCCGCGGACGCACCCCCGGCGACGCCGCTCGCCTGCTGCGCGAGGGAGCCGAGTCGGTGCCGGGCGCCTGCCGGGTGGAGGTCATCATGGAAGAGTCCCAGGCCGTCGACAGGGCCTTCGATGAGGCCAGCGAAGGCGACCTGCTGGTACTGCTGATCGATGACGTCGATGGCGCCATCGAGCGCATCAGGGGTCGCCGCTTCTCCCCAGCGGCATCGACTGATCCCACCGGCGAGGCGCCATGATGCGCCTGGATGACCGGGACGCCCCACTGCTGACCCTGCTGCGCGTCGGACGCATCTTCGCGCCACAACCGCTCGAGGCCACCGAGATCCTGATCGCCGACGGCCGGATCGCGGCCCTGGGGCGCGATCTCTCTGTGCCTGAAGGGTGGCCCGTGCGCCTTGTGGAGGCCCGCCACCTAACCGCGGTGCCCGCCTTTATCGACCAGCACGTGCATGTGACCGGCGGCGGCGGCGAGGGGGGCTGCGGCACCCGCTGCCCGGAGATCACCGCCCACGATATTGCGTCCATGGGCATCGGTACCGTGGTGGGCGTGCTGGGCACCGACGGCATCAGCCGCTCACTGGCGGACCTGCTGGCCAAGGTTCGCGGGCTGCGCGCCGAGGGTATCGCCGCCTACATGTACACGGGATCCTATCGCGTGCCACCCCCGACACTCACCGGCGACGTGCAGCGCGACCTGGCCTGGATCCCCGAGGTCATCGGCCTGGGCGAGATCGCCATCTCGGATCACCGTTCGAGCCAGCCGCGACAGGACGAGATCGAGCGACTGGTCAGCGAGGTGCGCGTCGGTGCCATGCTGGCCGGCAAGCGGGGCATCTGCCATTTCCACGTCGGCGATGGCAAGCGGGGTCTGGCGCCGCTGCGCCGCCTGCTCAGCGAGACCGAGATCCCCGCCGAGCAGGTGATCCCGACTCACGTGAACCGCCATCGCGACCTGCTCGAGGAGGCCGCCGACTATGCACTGACCTTCGACGCCAACGTGGATGTGACCGCCTTCGACGACGCCGACGAGGACGACCTGAGCGGCTTCGGTGCGGTATCGCGGTTGCTCAGGCGCGGCGTCCCGGTCGAGCGCATCACGATGAGTTCGGACTGCAACGGCAGCCTGCCCGAGTTCGACGCCCGGGGCGCCTATATCGGCATGCGGGTGGCGGGCAACACCACACTGATCGCGGACTGGCAGCGCCTGGTACGCGAGGGCGTGCTGCCCCTGGAGCAGGCCCTCGGCCTGATCTCGGGAAATGTGGCGCGAGTGCTCGGGCTCGACGGCCAGAAAGGCCGCCTGGCCGTGGGACACGACGCCGACGTGACCCTGCTCGACGACGACTTCCAACCCCAGCGGACCTTCATCGCCGGCCGATGCGTCTTCGGCGCCGATTAGCGGGTGGCCAGTGGGAATCTCCCGCGGATGCTTTATCCTTCAGTTGGCACATTCTCGTATGCTCCAGGAGGGAAAGCCCCATGGATGACACCACTTTGCATTACACCTGCAAGGGCGACGAGCACGCCCGGCTTGCCGAGCTCCGCTCACTCGACATCCTCGACACCCCGCCGGAAGAACGCTTCGACCGCTATACGCGCCTAGTGTCAGAGATATTCGATGTTCCAACGGCGTTGATTTCCCTGATTGATGAAGATCGACAATGGTTCAAGTCCTCGGTGGGCATGGAGGCCTGCGAAACCTCACACGAGCTCTCCTTCTGTATCCATGCCCTGGCGCACGACTACCTCGAGATTCCCGACGCCCTGGCGGATGACTTCTTCCGCAGCCACAAGGCGGTGGTGTCGGCCCCCTATGTCCGCTTTTACGCCGGCGTCGTCCTGCATGGCCCGACCGGCCATTCCATCGGAACATTCTGCATCAGCGATACGAGACCTCGAGAGATCACCGCCGTGGAACGCTCCTGGCTGAAAAACTTCGGCAAGATCGTCGAGGAGCAGATCCATCTCTACGCCGAATTGGCTAACGTCCGACAGCGTGTCAACCATGTGACTCAGCGTAATGTCCGTACGGGACTTCCCGACGAGACCCTCTTCGGCGACACCCTGGACAATCTGATTCGCCTGGCCAAAACGGAGTCCCAGCACCTGGCGGTCCTGCACCTGCGCGTGAATAATCTCGACGAGATCAGTCGTATCCATGGGCGGGGCAACAGGAACGCCGTCCTGCAGTGTCTGGCGAATCGCCTGACGGCACCGGACATCAAGATCCTGGCGGCAGGCCACATGGGGCATGATCGCTTCGCCGCGGTCGTCTCGATGTTCTTCGTACGCGACCTCTTCAGCGTGATAACGCCCATCGTCAACAAGCTGAACATGGCGATCGACCTGGTTGGCCATACGCTACGGCCGGACATCGATGTCGGCATCAGCGTCTCCCCCAATGACGGCACCAATTCCGATGATCTGCTGGAAAGGGCCAGGGCCGCCCTCAAGGGCCACAGAGCCAAGGAAGGCATGTATGTCTTCACCCATCAGACCGAGGCCAGTGCGGTACGCCGGCACTGGATAGAGCAACGCCTGGAACCGGCTCTGCGGGATGGCAATCTGGCCCAGCACTATCAGCCCATCGTGCTCGCCGACGGCAGTGGCGTGAGCGGTTTCGAGGCCCTGGCACGCTGGCAGGATGAGGAATTGGGCCAAGTGAGTCCCGGGGAGTTCGTGCCGATCGCCGAAAGAAATCCCCGATTGTCACGACTGCTGACGGACTGGTCGCTCAGGGTCGTCTGCGAGAAAGCGACGGACTGGCCCCTCAAGCCGGGCGATCCCCCGCTGCGGATGGCGATCAATATTCCCGCCAACCAGTTCTATCTGTCGAATTTTGTCGACCATATCCTCCAGACACTCAGGGAGCACGATCTGGCGCCGGAACGGTTGACGCTGGAGCTGACCGAGGAAAGCCTGCTCACCGATGTCGACCATGCGGTCCAGACCATGAGCCGGCTCCGGGATCACGGTTTCGCCCTGGCCCTGGATGACTTCGGCACCGGCTATTCCTCCTTGAATTATCTCAAGCGATTGCCCATTGACGTCCTCAAGATCGACAAGAGCTTCATTGATGGACTGCCCCGTGACCAGAAGGCCCTAGAACTCGTCACGGGCATCATCCGCATTTCTCATGGCCTCGGCCTCAAGGTCGTCGGCGAGGGCGTCGAGGCCGAAGCGCAACATCGCCTGCTCCAGGAACTGGGCTGCGATGCACTGCAGGGCTACCTGTTCAGCCGACCCGTCGACGCCGGCAAGGCGCTGGCTTTCCTCGATTCCTGGCCAGGACGCCCCGTGCCGAGAACTGGATGAGGGGTCTTATCCCACTCGATTACGGCCGGCTTTCTTGGCGGCATACATGGCATCGTCCGCTCGCTTGATCCAATCCTTGATGGATTCGGCAGGATGATATTCGGACACCCCGAGGCTGATCGTCACATGCCCTGCCTCGGGCATCTCCGTCCCTTCGACGTGAATGCGCAGCTGTTCGGCCACTTGCCTGGCGTGATGACCCCTCGTATCGGGTAGCAGCACAATGAACTCCTCGCCGCCCCAGCGTCCCAGGACATCGGTGTCGCGCAGTCGCTTCTTCAGTGTCGCGACGACCCTGCGCAGTACCTCGTCGCCGAGATCGTGACCGAAGGTGTCATTGACTGCCTTGAAGTGGTCCAGGTCCAGCATCACGAGGGAACAGGGATTACCGTAACGGCTTGCCCTGCGAGCCTCATGCTCCATGAGGGGCTCGATGTGACGTCGATTGGCTGTCTCCGTGAGTGGGTCATACAAGGCTTGATATTCAAGGCGGCTCTCCAGTTCCTTCTGTCGGCTAATATCGAAGAAGCTCGCGATGTAATGCTCGAGCCGACCGCCGGGATCATGGATGGCCGTGATGAACTCATGCAGGGGGATTACCTTCCCCAAGCGGTGCAGGTTCCAGATATCACCCTCCCAATATCCTTTTTCTTCTATCTGATCAAAAATATGCTTATAGAATTCGGGGCCCTGCACAGAAGAGTGAAAGAGGCGAGGATTCCGGCCAACTACCTGATCGGAGGTATATCCCAGGAGGGCCGTGAACCCGGGGTTGATCCGCTGGATCATGCCCGCTGAATTTGTGATGAAGATTGCCTGGCTACTGTGGAAGGTGGCGGCAAGCAGTCGCTGTTCCGCCTCGATCGCTCGAAGGCGGGTAACGTCCAGCATCGTTCCGATCATGCGCAGCGGCTGCTCGTTGGTGGAGAACTCGACCGACCCTCGGGCATCGACAATGCGCTCGGAACCATCTGGCCACAGGATCCGAAAGCCGATCAGGTAAGGCGACCCTCGCAGTGCCTCGCCCACCGCTGCCCTCACCCTTTCGCGGTCATCAGCGTGGACCCGTTGCAAGAAACCCTCGAAGGTCGGAGTAAAGGCGTCGGGCGTCACACCGAAGATCCGGAACATCTCCTCTGACCAGCGCAGGTCATCTGTGGCGACATCCCATATCCAGCTACCCAGATGGGCCAACTGCTGGGCTTCTGCCAGTTCCACCCGGCTCTGTTGCAAGGCCTCCTCGGCTGCCACCTGCCGGGTGATGTCCAGGAGTACGCCATGCCAGAGTATGCTTCCGTCCTCTTCCGCTTCCGGTGAGGACCGCCCTTCCAGCCAGATCTCCCCGCGTTGCGGATGCAGGAGACGCAGTCGCAACTGCCAGGGAGTCAGATGGCGTCGTGATGCCTCGATGCTGGCCAGGAGCGGCGGTAGGTCGTCAGGATGGACTCGGCCGAATGCCTTCGAGGCATCGGCTTCCATCTCCTCGTGAGGCAGGCCAAGGATGTCGAGAGCGCCCTCGCTTGCATAAGTGAAATGGGCCTGTCCGTCCGGATGTTGGCGATACTGGAAGAGCACACCCGGGACGTTGCGAGCAAGCTTCTCCAGGCGCTGGGTGATTTCGACCCGGCCGGTGACATCGCGAAAGGCCCCCACCAGTTCGACGATACGGCCCCGGGAATCACGGACCGTCGTCAGCTGATCATCCAGCCACTGCCAGCGACCTTCCGGAGTGCGTTGACGATAGTGGATCCGGGCATAACCGGGGGCATCACGCGCGAGCCAGCGGGTCAGATCACCATAGATCCTCTGGAAATCTTCCGGATGAACATGCTCCTCCAACCAGTCAGGCCGGCCTATCAGCGCCTGCGGCGACCAACCGGTAACGGTCGCCACGTTCTGGCTGACGAAGGTCATGGTTGCCAGATCGTCGGGCCGCATCGTATAGACCACGGCCGGACTGACCTGCATCAACCGGTCCACCAGCGTCTGACTGGCCTGACCATGGCGCTCCCTGATTTCCACGATCATCGAGAGTCCTTGTCGCCACTCTTCGGGAGATTCCGCCATCCGACCCAGGGTCATGTTGACCCACGTCATGTCGTGATCACCACGCCTGAGCGGGATTTCGAGACGACTCTCGACCTGAGCGCCGCGAGCGATGTCGGCCAGACAAGCCGTAAACTCCACGCCGTACGGTTCGACAATCAGGTCGTGCAATCGGTACCCCTCCACTTGCTCGATGCGCCAACCAAACAGGCGGGCAAAGTGGGTGTTCACCTGCACCAGGACGCCCTCGACATCCAAGCCGGCGAGGCCAACGGGGGCATGCTCGAAGATGGCAGCGCTGCTACGGAGTGAATCATCTGACATGCGTCGGCCCTCCCTGATGCCCTTGCCACAGCAATGCAGCAGAACAGTCTTCAGCTCACAGCCTAACATCCTTCAGGGGTACTCGATTCGGTAACATCCGGCATTCATCCTTGTGGCATCCTGGCTCGTTCGCTCAACGTTGTGCCGTGCTAGCATCGAGGCAACTCGATTGGGTAAGTGCCCATGAAGCCACCCTTGCGCGGAGTGAGACACCATGACACTGCAATAGGCAAGTGCTTCAGATCAGGAAGCCGCCGCGCTCTTCCTCGTCGAGCTGGGCGAGCAGACCGGTCTCCCATTCCAGATAGCGGCGGGCTGACGCCAGGTTGCCGTCATGGCGGTCATGGACGAAGAACAGGAAGTCGATGCAGTCCTCATCGGCGGGCTGGCCGGGCGTCGTCTCGAGCGGGACCCCGCAACGCCGCCAGGCGTCGATATCCGCGGCCAGCCATCGGGGACGCTGGAAGCCGAGGGCCTCGAGGCTGGTGACCAGGCAGGCGGCCGCCCCGGTGCTATCCGCCACCACGACGACTGGCTGTTCGCGCGCGAGGTTCGCCACTTGCCTGTCGAGAAGCGAGCGGTTGACCCAGCGAGCCCTGGGCAGATGTGCCTGGCGATATTGCATGCTCGGCCGCGCATCCAGGCAGAGGACGTCGCGCGATAACGCCTCGTCGAGGGTGGCCGGCACTAGACCCTGCGTATTAAAGGCAAACCGAGCGCCACGCTCCGCGAGGCCCTCAACCCGGGGCCACTGGGCGTCGCCGCCCCGCAACCAGGCCACCCGCGCACCCATCAGTGCCAGCCAGGCCGCGACCACGGGGGCGCGTGACTCGTCGTCATCGGCCAGCACGATGCGCGAGCGATGAACGCCGACCCACTGGTCGGTTGCCTGGATCAGCTGTCCTCCCGGGGCATGGACGGCGCCGGCCAGGCAATGACGACGATATTCCTCCGGTGTCCTGACATCGAAGACATAGGTCGTGGAGGCGCTATCGGCCAGCCAGGCATTGAGCCTCTCTGCATCGACTTCCTCGGCGCCATGGCGCGCGGCGAGGGAGCCGGCGGCCTCCCGCCACTCGGGCGCACCGGGTGTCACCTCCGGCATGTCACGCTGTGCCTGGTATTCGAGGTCAAAGCCCGCGAGACGCCATCCCTGGGTGCCGTTCTCCAGCGCATAGACGGGGTTCTCCACGCCCAGCCATCGCAGGGTCTGGGCACCGATGATGCTGCGGGTCCGGCCGGCACAGTTGATGACGATCGGCGTTCGGCTATCGCCCCTGAGGATGGCGGGCAGGCGCCTGACCAGTTCGCCATTGGGACAGCAACGGCTACCGGGGATGGTCATCTTGCGATATTCATCCAGGGGTCGGCCGTCGAGGACGACGACCGGCTCAGTGGCGGCCTGCCAGGCCGCCAGGGTCTCGGGACCGATCCCCGGCGTATGGAAGGTCTCGTGCACCAGTTCACCGAAGGTCTTGCTCACCACATTGACCCCGGCGAAGGCGGTATAACCGGCGGCCTTCCAGCCCTCGATTCCCCCCTCAACCCGGTACACAGAGGCGTAGCCCAGCGCCACTGCCAGCGCCGCACAGTGGCGGGCACGGCCGTCGTCCTCCGTGTCCATCAGCACGAGGGTGACCCGATGATTGGGCACCAGGGACCCCAGGCCCGCCTCGAAACGACTATAGGGCAGATTGACGGCATGGAAGGCGTGCCCCATGCCGTATTCTCCCGCTTCGCGAACATCTAGGAGGGCGACCTCACCGTCACCATCCCGGTAAAGTGCCTTGAGGTCGGCAGGATTCAAGCAGCTCATGAACTTTTACCTCTGTGAAGACGATTCCGTCGCGGGTTCGACACCTGGCTCGACGAGGCTGCTAGGTGTGTAAACCCATCAGGCAGCGCCCAGCGCCTCGATGATTGCACGGGTGACCTCGGCGGTCGTTGCCTTGCCACCCAGGTCGCCCGGCATCGTCTCGCCCCTGGAAGTTACCGTCTCGATGGCCTGCATCAGGCGTTCCGCCGCCTTCGCCTCACCCAGGTGCTCCAGCATCAGGTTCGCCGTCCAGAAGGAGCCGAGGGGATTGGCGGTGCCCTTGCCGGTCAGTTCGAAGGCCGTCCCGTGAATCGGTTCGAACATCGAGGGCACGCTGCGATCCGGGTTGAGATTGGCCGTGGCACCGATACCCAGGCTGCCGCCGAGGGCCGACGCCAGATCCGAGAGGATGTCCGCATGCAGGTTGGTCGCGAGTACGGCATCGATGCTGGCCGGATCGAGCACCATGCGCGTGGTCATGGCATCAACCAGCATCCAGTCGACCTCCAGGCCGGGATAGTCCTCGACGACCTCGCCGCAGATCTGGTCCCACATCACCATGCCATGACGCTGTGCATTGGACTTGGTGACGATGGTCAGCTTGCGACGCGGGCGTGCCAGGGCCGCTTCACAGGCATAGCGTGCCACACGCTCGATGCCGGCACGGGTGAACACGGCCACGTCCATACCCACCTCGATGGGCAGGCCACGGTGGGCTCGACCGCCGACGCCGGCATATTCGCCCTCGGAGTTCTCGCGGACGATCAGCCAGTCGATGGCCTCGCCCAGGGCCGGCTTGAGTGGGCCGTCCACGCCGGGCAGGAGGCGCGTGGGCCGAATATTGGCAAACTGATCGAGTCCCTGGCAGATCGCCAGTCGCAGCCCCCAGAGGGTCAGGTCATCGGGCAGGTCGACATCCCCCACCGCGCCGAAGTAGATGGCGTCGAAGCCGCGAACCGTCTCGACGCCGTCTGCGGGCATCATCTCGCCATGACGACGGTAGTAGTCGGACCCCCAGTCGAACCACTGGAAATCAAAGGTGAAGTCGCCATCCCTACCGGCCAGGACCTCGAGGACCTCGCAACCGGCACCGATGACTTCCGGGCCGATACCGTCGGCGGGAATCACTGCAATACGATGTGTGCGCATTTATGCGGCCTCTTCAATAGTGGCGAGGATGGTGTTGACCATGTCGGAAAGACGGCCGGTGCCACGGATATCCGGCGTGCGTGACGCCGGGTCGGCGAGAGCCGCCTCGATGCCCTTGCGCATCAGGTCGGCGGCCGCTGTGGCCTGGGGCAGGTCATGGCGGCGACCCAGCCACTCGATCAGCATCCGCGTGGACTCGATCATGGCATAGGGGTTGGCCAGCCCGGTTCCGGCGATGTCTGGTGCCGAGCCATGGGTGGCCTGGGCCATGGCGATATTGCCGCGACCGATGCACAGGCCAGGCGCCATGCCCAGCCCGCCGACCAGGCCGGCGGCCTCGTCGGTGAGGATGTCGCCGAACATGTTGGTGGTGACCACTACGTCGAACTGCTGGGGGTTGCGGATCAGGTGCATGGCGAAGGTGTCGACGATGGCCTCGTCGACCGTGACATCGGGGAACTGCTCGGCGGCCTTGTAGCACTCCTCGACCAACATGCCGCAACCCAGCTTGTAGACGGTGTTCTTGTGCACCACGGTGAGTCGCTTGTCGCGGGCCTGGGCCAGTTCCAGGGCGGCGGTGGCCACCTTGCGACTGCCCTCGCGGGTGATCACGCGCACCGAGATGGTCACGTCCTCGGTGGGACGGAATTCGCCGGAGCCGGCCACCACGTTGCGGTCGGGCTGGAAGCCCTCGTTGTTCTCGCGCACGATCACCAGGTCGATGTCGTCGTAGATGCAACCGATGTCCGGGTAGGAACGCGTCGGACGCACGTTGGCGAAGAGGTCGAACTTCTTGCGCAGGATGGGGTGTGGGTTGATCGCGCCCTCCACCTTGGGATACTCGCGGTGGCCGATGGGGCCCAGCAGGAAACCATCGAAGGTCGCCAGGGTGTCCAGGGTTCCCTCGGGCATGGTGGTGCCCAGCTCGTCGAGGGCCTTGCGCCCCAGCGGCATGTGCCGCCAGTCGATGACCAGGCCGGTGCGCTCGGCGGCGGCCTGGGCCACCTTCACCGATGCCGGCACGATCTCGTGGCCGATGTCATCACCGTTGAGGACACCCAGCGTCAGGTGGGGTTGCGTCATATCGTTCTCCCGAAGGAAGGGGGTTGGGCGCTATGCACAAGCGGCCTCAACGCGGCAGGCTCTTGGCCGCCAGGTCGCCGACGGAGGCCATGTCGGCCAGTGCCCAGGCCTCGGCCATCAGCGATTCGCAGGCCGCCTCCCCGATCACCAGGGCTGCCTGGCCGCGGAACTTGGTGTCGATCTGCTCGTCGGTGAGCGGCTTTTCCCGCGAACCGATGCAACGCTCGATGTGCTTCTCGATGACACGACCATCGCTGAGGGTGGCGGTGATGGAGACCTCCGCCTCGTGGCAGGCCTTGTCGGTCACCACCTTCACCTTGCGGCGCATGGCCACGAGCTCGGCGTCATTCACGGCCTCGTCGGTGAAGGCGGTGGGCGATCCATCACCTCGCAGCAGGGCCGCCGCCGCCGAGTGGAAGACGCTGAACTTGCCTTCCAGCCCGGTCCTGGGCTCGGTCTTGCCGGTGAGTTCGAGGACCAGGGGGTGCGCGACCAGGTCGAGCCGTTCGATCTTGCTGACATCCTCGCCCAGTTGATCACGCAACTGGATGCCACCATCGATGGTGGGATGGATCACGATGCCGCAGGCGAAGGGCTTGTAGGAATTGAGGCCCGCCTCCCAGGTCTCGCCCAGGTCACCGAGGATCTCGTTGTAGTCCTGCTTGTCGGACATGACGTTGGCGAAACCGCACGGGGCCTCGATGGCCTGCTCCGAGGAATCGAAGTTGGCCTGGGCGAGGAAGGCAGAGAGGGCGCCGTTCTGAGCGGCACGCCCCGGATGGAAGCTCTTGCACATGGTCCCGAACATCTCGCGAAAGCCCGAGGATTGGGTGGCCGCGATGCCCAGTGCCCAGGTCATCTGCTGGACGTCGAGCCCGAGGAGCCGGCCCACGGCGGCAGCGGCACCGAAGACGCCGGCGGTGCCGGTGATGTGCCAGCCGCGATCATAGTGATCCGGATACACCGAATTACCGATGCGGCACTCCACCTCGACGCCGACGATCAGCGCAGTGAGGAAGTCACGTCCGGAGACCGGGCGTGTCTCGGCCACGGCCAGCAAGGCCGAGGCCACCGGCCCCGCCGGGTGGATGATCGTCTTCAGATGGGTGTCATCGTAGTCGAGCACGTGGGAGGTGATACCGTTGAGCAGGGCGGCATGCAGCGCATCCAGACGCTCGCCACGACCCAGCACGGTTGAGGTCGCCTGACCGGAGAAGGGCGTCACGGCGGCCAGCGCCCGATCGACGGTTTCGTGGCGAGCCCCGCCGACGGCACAGCCGAGCCAGTTGACGAGGGTTCTGACACCCTCGCGCTGGACTTCGACGGGGATCGATTCGAGGTCACAATCGATAATCCACTCTGCTAGGGCTCTGGTCACATCGGGTCGCTGGGTCATGGTCTTTCCTCTTTATTCATTCAAAGCCAGTCATGTCGGCAACCGGGTTGCAAAGAATGATGCCTGGGGATGAACTGTCAACAGTAATCAATCTGCTATACTAGACCAACGAAACGCATTTTGCATGAGGCGTGGGCGAGAACGCATACAGGAGGATTAAGGCGTTAGGCGTGAATACCCGGCATCGACCACCTCAGGGAGGGACACGTCCTGCAGGGACGCAACCGGGCGCTGGCAAACGCCTCCCGGCAAGAAGACAGGGTCTAAGCATGACGATCGACGTTAGAGAGTCGTTGGCCGGAGGTCGTGGGGCTTGCTCTTGAGGTTCTCGGCCAACACCGTCAGTCGATCCTTGGCCCGGCTGACATGTTCTTCCATGGCGGCTGCCGCCTGCTCCCCCTCTCCCTGCTCGAGCGCCTCCAGGATGCGGTGATGCTCGAGATTGGACTCATGGATGCCGGCGGTGATCAGGGACACGTGACGGAAGAGACGCAACTCACGGGAAAGGCGCTCGGTCAGATCCAGCAGGCGCTCATTACCCGCCACCTCATGGATCATCCGATGAAACTCGAGGTTGGCGACGAAATAGTTCTCGCGGTCGCCCTCGGCCTCGAAGGCATCCAGGGACTCCACTTGGCGGCGCAGGCGTACCAGTTGTTCGGGACGCATCCTGCGGGACGCGGCCAGCACCCCGGCACGCTCCAGGGCCGCCCGGATGTCGTAGATCTCCAGGGCATCCTTGACGTCGATCACGCGGACATAGGCACCCTTGTTCTGGATCATCTCCACCAGCCCGGCGGATGCCAGCCGGCCGATGGCCTCCCGCACCGGTCCGCGACTGATGCCGAAGCGTCTGGCGAGATGGGAATCGTTGAGGCGCTCGCCGGTCTCCAGTTCGCGGGCCAGGATCATGCCCTCGATCTCGCGATAGGCGAGTTCGGTGAGGGACGGCGCATGGATGGAACGACTGTCTGCTCCGCTTCCCTGCCCCGATGCATCCGTTCTTGTCGACATGGCAATCTCCCTCGTGCGTATCTCCGTTATTTTTTACCATGACGCGATAATGACAACCCTCAATCGGCAAAGAACGCCATCAGGGCATGACAGGTCTCGTCGGGGCATTGTTCGGCCGGGTAGTGCCCGGCATCCAGCGCCACACCCGTCACATCACGCGCCCACTCCTGCCAGGTCTCGAGCGGCGAGAAGTAGCGTCCGACATGGCTGTTTCGCCCCCACACTGCCAGGAGCGGGCACTCGACGAAGTGCTTGCCCTTGTCTGCGGCGTCCAGGTCGAAGTCGATGGTCAGGGTCGCCCGGTAATCCTCGCACACGGCATGGATGTTTTCCGGCGTACAGCAGCGGATATATTCCACCATCGCCGCCTCGGTGAAGGGACCCAGGCCCACGCCTTTCTTGGCCAGCTTGTAGCGGATGTAATAATCGAGGTCCGCTCCCAGGAGCCTTTCCGGGAAGGGGGCGGCCTGGGCCATGAAGAACCAGTGGTAGGACTCGGTAGCCCACCCCTTGCTGATATGGGTCAACAGATGGTGGGTGGGGACGATATCGAGCACGGCGAGCTTCTCGACCCGTTCGGGATGATCCAGCGCCAGCCGGTGCCCGACACGACCACCACGGTCATGGCCGGCGACCCGATAGCGACTGAAGCCGAGCTCCTCCATTACTTCGACCTGATCCTGGGCCATGGCGCGGAAGGAGTAGGCCGAATGGTCCTCGCCACCATCGAGTTTACTGCTGTCGCCATAGCCACGCAAGTCGGGTGCTATAACGGTATATTTCTCGGCCAGCCGTGGGGCGATCTTGTGCCAGCTCACATGCATCAAGGGATTGCCGTGCAACAGCAGCAGTGGCGGCCCTTCGCCGCCGACCACCAGGTTGATCTCGGCCCCGGACGTCGGCAAGCGCAGGCGATGAAAGCCCGGGAACATGGAGCCCTCGACGGGCCTGGCAGAATCGGGGAGTTGCAGGGAGTCAGCCATCGGGTTACCTCAGGGCATGTACCGGCCGCCGTTGACGTGGATGGTCTGCCCGGTGACATAGTTGTCATGGGGATCGGCGAACGGCAGTACCATACGCGCCACATCCTCGGAGGTGCCAACGGGGCGTGCCCCCCCCTGCTCGCTGGCCGTGGGATTGGATTGTCCCGGCTTGCGCTCGGTCTCGATGGTGCCCGGCACCACGCAGTTGGCGCG
>JAGXGN010000034.1 GCA_024636705.1 Halomonas sp. | reverse complement strand
TCAATTCAACAAGGTCCGACTTAATAGTTGCACTTAGAATGTAAGGCAGAAGCAACGCAATAGACAAAAAGATTAAAAGCATGACTAAAAAGGGTTTATTACTTGCAATAATTTCCTTTAAAGGCCTCATTACAAAAATATGGCTCTTCCCCCGATCGAGTGGGTAGATTACCGTACGGGGCATGAGAGACAAAGAGCTTTATACCCAGATATTAGGCATCCGTTCCCCGTGGCAAGTGGCTGATGTGGAACTTTCGGTGGAGGCGGGTGAGGTCAAGGTTTATGTGGAACAGGGGCCGGGTGCGGAGCAATGCTGCCCGAAATGCGGGAAGGTTCGCCCCGGCTATGACCGCAGGCGCCGCCAGTGGCGGCATCTGGATACCTGCCAGTTCAAGACACTGTTGGTGGCCGATGTCCCACGTGTCGAGTGTCCGGAGCACGGTGTTATCACCGTCGACGTGCCCTGGTCGGAGCCGGGGTCAGGGTTTACGGCCTTGTTCGAGGCCCTGGTGATCGACTGGCTGCGGGAGGCATCGGTTGCAGCGATATCCCGGCGTCTGGGGCTGAGCTGGAATGCGATTGACGGCATCATGCAGCGGGCGGTACGGCGTGGCCTGGCGCGCCGATCCGAGCTTAAGGTGACCCACATCGGGGTGGACGAGACCTCGTTCCGCAAGCGCCATGACTATGTCACGGTGGTGTCGGACGAGGGAGGTGAAAAGGTGCTGTACGTGGCGGATGACCGAGGCCAGGACAGCCTTGGCGGATTCTACGAGGGACTGACCGAAGCGCAGAGGGCGGCTATCGAGAGTATTTCCATGGACATGTGGCCCGCCTATATCCGGGCGACCCTGGACGCCATACCCGATGCCCGCGAGAAGATCGCCTTCGACAAGTTCCATGTAGCCAAGTACCTGGGGGACGCCGTGGACAAGGTGCGCCGCACCGAGCATCGGGCCTTGCTGGCCGAGGGCCGGGATGATCTGACCCGGACGAAGCACCGCTGGCTGATGAATCCGCGCAACATGAGCCCCGGCCAGTGGCGTGATTTCAAGTCGCTACGGGACAGCGCGCTGAAGACGGCGCGGGCCTGGGCCATCAAGGAACTCGGCATGCGCCTGTGGCACTACACCAGCCGCACCTGGGCGACCAAGGCTTGGCAACGCTGGTTGAGCTGGGCGACAAGAAGTCGGCTGGAGCCAGTGAAAAAGGTGGCCAGGACGATCCGGGATCACCTGTGGGGCATCATCAATGCCGTGGTGCTGAAAGCCAACAATGGTGGCGCGGAGAGTATCAACAGCCGGATCAAGATGATCAAGGTGCGTAGCCGGGGCTTCCGTAACAAGGAGCGCTTCCGCAACGCAATTTACTTCCACCTCGGCGGGCTGGATCTCTACCCTGCCGGGGTCAAGCAACAGGCTTTACCCACCTGATGTGGGGAAGACCCAAAAAATAAATATGAGTGATATTATAGATAATATGAACGTAGAATACATCGATAATGCAATTCAGATGTTAAATACATACGCGAAGGAAGACAGTTTAAAGGATTTAATATCGATATTAGAGGCGTTAAAACAAGACCCACACAACGAATCACTTTTGGAAAAACTTACTAATACATGGAGGAATCTTGGTGTGTATCAAGGCACAGTTTTAACCTATGTGCCCGATTTCTATACTTTGATACCGGATGATATTTTTGGAGATAATTTAAAGAAGTAAATGGAGGTTGGTGATTAAGGGGGTTAGAGCCCTTTTTACTAAATGTATTTAAAAATGCATAACCATGCGCTCGTTCGGGCGTTCACTACGCTGCGTCACGCCGCACAGCTTGGTAGTTAGGGCTACAAAGAATATGTCATTAACACGAAAGAAAATCGAAGATATAGAACATAGGCCATTCAAAGAGCCTCCGTTCACAAATTTCTTTGTTTCTACATTAAGACTGCTATCTAAGATACCTCCAATTAAAAAATATCTAAGCGAATCAATTGGAGGACTCAGTGGCCGAATATTCCGGCATTGGGAAAACCAAGAATATGAAGAAGCAACAAGAGTTTCTATTTTTGGCTTGGAAAAGTACAGAAATAAAAAAAGCTTAATTTTGCCGTTTATGGATCACCACCACTGGTGGAGTCTAATGAAGCACGGTGTAGGTAGTGCGACAAAATAAGATAATTCAGAACTTAGAGAAAATCTCATTGAATATGCAATCTCGGGAATTGAACACTTTATAGGGTTATGATGATGCACATTCATACTTGGAGTTCCCGAAATGGAAATATCAGACAAAAGACCATGAAAAGGCAATAGAGTATGTAAAAACTGCATCAAGGGCTGACAGAACATGGGCCGAACCAGATTATATTTTAGGATGGTATAGCCTTGTTCTCGGAGAGGGTAACGCAGAGACGCATTTAAGTCATGCCATAGAAAAAGACCCAAGAATTTTGTTTCGTTTAGCGAATGACGATATATGCCAACAATATCCACACATTATAAACAAACTAAAGGCTAAATATTCCAAGGTGTCAAATGATAATCAGCCCTAACAAGGCGCTCGTTCGGACGCTTACTTCGCTGCGCTTCGTTCACGCCACACAGCTTAAACGTTCGACTGTGTATGACATGCGAGTGACTGAGGTGCCGTTGTCGTGAGAGGGCAATTGTTCAAGTTCTGGGATCGCGTTCGATCCAGTTTCTGGTTCATTCCGACGGTTATGGCCGGCGTGGCCGTGGCGTTGGCGTTCGTGAGCGTCACCGTGGACACATCGGTGACGCATTGGTTGGTGCTCGAACTGGGCTGGACGTTCACCGGAGGAGCGGAAGGAGCGAGCGCCGTGCTGGGAATCGTCGCCGGATCGATGATCGCCATCGCCGGCGTGGTTTTCTCGATGACATTGGTCACTCTTTCGCTAGCCTCGTCCCAGCTTGGACCCCGTTTACTGCGCAGTTTCATGCGCGATTCCACCACCCAGGTGGTCCTCGGCACGTTCATCGCCACGTTCCTGTACTGCCTGATCGTCCTCCGCACGATCCGCCGCGTGGAGGAGGTCACTTTTGTCCCGCACCTGTCGGTCACCCTCGGTGTTCTACTTGCGGTAGTGAGCGTGGGGGTGTTCATCTACTTCATCCATCACGTGTCTGTATCCATCCAGGCCAATGAGATCGCCGCGCGGATCGGCAAGGAATTGATCGAGGGGATCGACCGGCTGTTCCCGGAAAAGATTGGACGGGGAGCGTCAGAGATTCTGGTGGAGCCACCCGACCCTGGCTTCCTCGAGGTGTTCGATCGGGAGGCTCGGCCGATCGGTGCGTACGCGGACGGCTATCTCCAGTTCATCGACGCGGAGGCCTTACTTGCGCTGGCGGTGGAGGAGGACCTGGTCCTTAGACTGGAGCAAAGGCCCGGAAACTATGTCGTCGCCAGTTGTCCGCTGGCGCTGATCTGGCCAGGGAGCCGAGTGACCGACCGAGTCACGGAACAACTGCATCCCCTCTTTGTCCTGGCCCACCAGCGGACTTCCGGCCAGGACCTCGAGTTCGGGGTGAATCAGTTGGTAGAAATTGCGGTCCGGGCTCTCTCCCCAGGGACGAACGACCCGTTCACGGCGATCACGTGTCTCGACCACTTGGGGTCCGGGTTGTGTCGTTTGGCTTCACGAGATATGCCGTCGCCTTATCGCTATGATGGCCAGAATCAGCTTCGGGTGATTGCGCCTGCCGATACATTCCCGAAGATCATGGACGCGGCGTTCAACCAGATCCGGCAATATGGCCGCTCCAGCGCCGCGGTAACCATTCGCCTGCTGGAAACGATCATCGTGGTCGCGGGATTCGCACATCGAGCCGAGGACCGAGCCACGCTCTTGCAACACGCTGAAATGATCGCCCGAGGAGCTCGTGAGGGGCTGCCCGAAGACCAGGACCGCCAGGCGGTGGATGAGCGCTGTCAAGCGGTAAGGAAGTTGTGCAGCAAACCGGCTTAGTCTCGCCGCCAAGATCACTGAAGCGCGGGCAGTACTCTCCGCAGCGACGCGAATTGGCTATTGGTATGCCCGCGTTGCTGTTCAGCGAAAGGGCCGCCGAACAATAGCTTGCAGCGGACGGCACTACGCGCCGCCGCTGATGCTGGGCGTTACATGAGCATTTTCCGATTGGCCGCTCCTGGCCGAAAGATGGCAATACTCGCCACTCATCTACGCGGTTGCCATCCGCCGTGCCGGCTGGCGGCGTGGCGGTTCACCTCGGGATTGTAGAGATAGAGCCACCCGGAATACTTCGACCTCCACACCGCTGGAGGGCACGAGTTTGGCGCCGGGAAATGGCCCCAGGTCATAGAGGGTGATCCGGTGTAGACGATCGCTGCCCAGGAACTCGGCGCCCTCGAGCCAGTGGTGGTTGCGAAGCCCGTGCTTGAGCGTGCCGTACACGGCGACCAGCGGCGTGCGGACAACGGCGAGGCTGGGCATGGACATCACGGACGTCCTCCTTGGTTCGGCATGTAGGGCTCAATTCTACTATCACCTAGAACTTGCATGGCGACTCGACGAGCCGCCTCCCGTCCACGTCACCCCCTGATTTCGGCGATGACCTCGCCGGTCTCCTCGCTCAGCCCGGTCTCGATGAAGCCAAGGCTGGCGTAGAAGTCCCGGGCGACCTGGTTGGTGGGTACGTAGCAGATCGCGATTCGCTCGAAGGGACCCTTTGCATGGATCTCGTCCACCACACACTGCATGGCCCTGTGCCCGATGCCTCTTTCCTGTTGGTGCCGATCGACCATGAGACGGAAGATGTTGTAGGCGGGCGGCCTGTCATCGTGGTCGAAGGACTCGTACATCAGAAAGCCGACCACTTCCCCGTCACAATAGATGGCGCGGGGTCGATAGGTCGGATGAAATTTCGACTCGGCAATGGAATACAGGTTGTCCGCGACATAGTTGCGCTGCGATTCCGCGACCTCCAGCGCGATGATGGCGTCGAAGTTCTCCCGCGTGACGTCCTTAAGTTCTACGTACATCGTGATGACTCCATACGGGACATGATTTGTGTATTGGAGGATGCCGGGCGACACGACGAACCACCGACGTCCAAGCTCGAAGGCGTGCCGAGTGGTTTACCCTTGACGTGTTTCCAGCGCTGATGCTGTCGGCGTTGACCGCCCAGGCCGAGCAGGCGGGGCGCGGATAATCAGTTGGCGATTTCCGGGTCGCCGCTGAGGGTGGCGATCAGTCGCCGGGACCCGCCATGGTCGCGATGTTCGCCGAACCAGATGCCCTGCCAGGTGCCCAGCGCCAGGCGGCCGTCTCGCACCGCCAGGGTCAACTGGGTGCCCAGGAGGCTGGCGATGACGTGGGCCGGCATGTCATCCGGCCCTTCCATCGTGTGTCGGAAGTAGGGCAGATCGCCCGGCACCAGGCGGCGCAGGAAGGCGTCCATGTCGTGGCGCACGTCCGGGTCGGCGTTCTCGTTCAGCGTCAGCGAGGCCGAGGTGTGCAGCAGTTGCAGGTGCAGCAGCCCGACGCGGCAAAGTGCCAGGTCGGGCAGGGCCTCCACGACCCGGTCGGTGATCAAGTGAAAGCCCCGCTCCAGGGCGGGCAGTCGTATCTCCTGCTGGCACCACATCTCGGATTCCTGGTGAATGGGATCAGCGATAGCCCGCCATCAGCTCGCGGATCAGCGGGGTGTCGGCATCCCCGCCTTGTCGCACAAGCCTACTACCCTAATCTTCACTCCGGCCAGCGTCTTGACTTTGCTTTATTGTCTGAGTACAGAAAGCACACAATGTGCTACACTGCGACTCATGAAACCGATCACATGGAATCCGGAAAAGAATAAGCTTCTCCAAGAGGAAAGGAACATCGCTTTCGAGGATGTGGTTTTACACATCTCGGTTGGGGGTATCCTGGATACGTTCGAGCATCCGAATCAGCAACGGTTTCCTGGCCAACAGATTCACGTGATTGAGATAGAGGGGTATGCCTATCTGGTGCCCTTTGTAGAGTCGGAAGATGAGGTTTTTCTGAAAACGATCATTCCGAGCCGGAAAGCGACCCAAACCTATTTGGGAGGTCCGAAATGAGCAGGCTGGATAAAGAAGAGCGGGAAATTCTGGACGCATTCGATGCCGGAGAGTTACAGCGAGCGCCAGAAATTGAGGACAGGAAAGCGCGACATCAGCAGTATGCCGAGGCCATGTTCAAGAAAGATGCCCGTATCAATATCAGGCTTTCTTCCAAGGATCTTAGGGGGCTCCAGAAGAAAGCCCTGGCGGAAGGTATCCCTTACCAGACACTGGTTGCCAGCATCCTCCACAAGTACGTGGAAGGTCGCTTGCATGAGGATCGCTAGCTAACCAGGCCATGCACTGGATGCCAAAACATCCCCTTCGTTCCAGTACCTGACCCAGCATTGCCGACTGGTTCCCGGGGCGCTTTGGTGGCAGGCTGACACGAAATAGAACACGTCTGCCAAAAGTTCGGGTCATCGCAATTCGGCGTGAAAACGGTGGGGGATCGCGTAGGCCGGATAAGCCGAAGGCGCATCCGGCGTGATGATGGTGACCTCTCCACGCCCGGTGCGCTGGCGCTTACCGGGCCTACGGGGGTTGAGTGGCCATCCGGTGTCGTGCGGTCAACTATCACGCCAGGCTGCGAAGAACCAAAAGTTCAGGCGGCCGCAGCCCAGGCAATCGGGAGCAGGGAACGCATATGCAGGTACATCCAGGCGGCGGTGATGGCGGCAGCGCTGCCGGCAATTTCGGGTTTCTGGCCGGGCACGGCCCGGTGTTTGTCGAGCTCGCCGCCAGCGCCGAGCGTGCCTTCAGTCATGATCCCAATACCACCCTGATCAAGCTGCGCCAGCTCGGCGAAGCCATGGCCCAGGACATCGCCGCGCGCCTCGGCATCGAGCTGGACGAGCGTACCGGCCAGCGCGACCTGCTCTACCGCATCGACAATGCCCTGGGGCTCGACCCCACGGTGCGCGAGCTCTTCCATACCCTGCGCATCGAAGGCAACAGGGCCACCCACCAGTTCCGCACCCAGCATCGCGAGGCGATCCGGGGGCTCAAGGTCGCCCGCAGCCTGGCGGTGTGGTTCCACCGCGCCTTTGCCGACCCAGACTTCAAGCCCGGCGCCTTTCACCCGCCGGAGGACCCCAGCCGCGAGCTGCGCGACCTTCAGGCGGAGATGGAGCGCCTGCGCGGCGAGCTGGCCAGCGCCACAGAGCAGGCCGACGCCCAGCGCAAGTTAGCCGAGCTGGAAGCCCGTGAGAAGGACGAATATGCCGAACTCGCCGAGGCCATGGACGAAGAGGCTCGAACGCTGGCCGATGCGTCGAAGGCCCACCAGGCGGAGCTGGAAAAGCGCGAACGGGAGTTCCAGGCGCGCCTTGCCGAGTTGGCCAGTTCGCAATGGGAGAGCGAGCCGCCCCGGGTAATGCGACAGCGGGTGGGGCAGGCCGACCAGGCGCTCAATGCCCAGCTTGGCCTGGATGAGGAGCTCACCCGCCTGCTGATCGACCAGCAGCTGCAGGAGGCCGGCTGGGAGGCCGATACCCTCGAGCTCACCTGGAAGAAGGGCGTGCGCCCCGAGGCCGGCAAGTGTCGCGCCATTGCCGAGTGGGAGTTGCCCAATGGCCAGCGCGCCGACTATGTGCTGTTCCATGGCCTCACGCCCATCGGCGTGGTCGAAGCCAAGCGTCAGAATACCGATGTGGCTGGCAAGCTGAGGCAGGCCGAACGCTATTCTCGAGGATTTGGTGGGCGCGGCTTTCAAGGCGACGCCGTCAACGAGGGCATCACCCCGGCCTGGGAGATGGAGGGGCGCACCGTTGCCTGGCCCGACGACGCCGAGGGCCACTTCCACGTGCCCTTCGTGTTCTCGTGCAACGGCCGGCCCTACCTGCCGCAGCTGGCCGAGAAGTCCGGCATCTGGTTTCGCGACGTGCGCGAGCCCGGCAACCTGGCCCGGGCGCTGCCGCACTTCCACAGCCCCGCCGGCCTGCTCGACCGCCTCAAGCGCAGCCGCACTGCAGCCGAGCAGCGGCTGCGGGAGGAGGGCTTCGGCTACTTGCGCCTGCGTGACTATCAGGAAAACGCCATCCGCGCCGTGGAGGTCGCCTTGGAGGCGGGTGCCCAGCGCGCACTGCTGGCCATGGCCACCGGCACCGGCAAGACGCGCACCGTCATCGGCCTGATCTACCGCTTCCTCAAGACCGAGCGCTTCCATCGTGTGCTCTTCCTGGTTGACCGCAACGCCCTGGGCAAGCAGGCGCTGGACGCCTTCGACGAGGCGCCGCTGGAGCAGAACCACCGGCTGTCGCAGATCTACAATATTGCCACCCTGGGTGACATGGCCGCCGAGGCCGAGACCCGCGTGCAGGTGGCCACGGTGCAGGCCATGGCGCGGCGGCTGTTCATGGCCGACGATCCGCCGCCGGTGGACACCTACGACTGCATCATCGTCGACGAGGCCCACCGCGGTTACACCCTGGACCAGGAGATGACCGAGGGCGAGCTGGCCACCCGCGACGCCGGCCAGTACCTCTCACGTTACCGCCGGGTGCTCGAGCACTTCGACGCCGTGCGCATCGGGCTCACCGCCACCCCGGCCAAGCACACCAGCGAGATCTTCGGCCGGCCGGTGTTCACCTACTCCTACCGCGAGGCGGTGGCCGACGACTGGCTGATCGACCACGAGCCGCCGATCCGCTATGAGACCCTGCTCAGCCAGCAGGGCATCCACTTCGAAAAGGGCGAGGCGGTCAGCGTCATCGACTCGCGTACCGGTGAGATGGAGAGTGCCGAACTCGAGGACGAGCTGGACTTCGAGGTCGAGGCCTTCAACCGCCGGGTGATCGCGCCCGAATTCAACCGCGTGATCTGCACGCAGCTCGCCCGCGAGCTCGATCCGTTCGGCGAGGAGAAGACGCTGATCTTCTGCGCCACCGACCTGCATGCCGACATGGTCAAGCGGCTGCTCGATGAGGCCTTCCAGGCCCTCTATGGCGAGGACTACTGTCAGGCGGCGGTGGCCAAGATCACCGGCAAGGCCGACAAGGTCGACGAGCTGATCCGCCGCTACAAGAACGACAAGTACCCCAGCGTCGCCATCACCGTGGACCTGCTCACCACCGGCATCGACGTGCCGCCCATCTGCCACCTGGTGTTCCTGCGCCGGGTGAAGTCGCGCATCCTCTACGAGCAGATGATTGGCCGCGCCACGCGCCGTTGCGATGCGATCGGCAAGACGGTATTCACCATCTACGACCCGGTGGACCTCTACGCCGCCCTGGCCGAGGTCAATACCATGCAGCCGCTGGTCAAGAACCCCAACGTCACCCTGGAGCAGTTGCATGAGGAGTTGGCCGAGCCCGACCGGTTGGCCCGCGCCCTGGAGGCCCCCGGCCAGGCGGCAGGGCAGAGCCACGCCGATGACGTGCTCGACCAGTACAGCCAGATGCTGATGCGCGTGATGCGCAAGGCCACCCGACGCGCCGAGGGGCGCGACGACGTTCACCAGCGGCTGGGCGAGCTGGAACAGAACTGGGGCGTGGCGCCAGACAAGCTCCACCAGCACCTGCGTGAGCTCGGCCCCCGGGCCGCCGCGAGCTTCCTGCACCAGCACACCGGCCTGCTCGGCCAGGTCGCCGAGGTGAAAGCGATGCTCGGCAGCGAGCGCATGCCGCTGATCTACGAGGGCGCCGACGAGTTCAAGAAGCGCTCCCAGGACTACGGCGTGCACGAGAAGCCCGCCGACTACCTGGAGAGCTTCGAGGCGTTCATTCGCGACCGGCTCAACGATTCGGTGGCGCTGGGCGTGGTGGTCAACCGCCCCCGCGACCTGAACCGCGAGACCCTGAAGGAGGTACGCCTGCTGCTCGACGGCGCCGGCTACAGCGAGGCCAAGCTGGAGAGCGCCTGGCGCAATGCCACCAACCAGGAGATCGCCGCCAGCATCGTCGGCCATATCCGCCGCGCCGCCCTGGGCGAGGCGCTGGTGCCCTTCGAGCAGCGGGTGCGCGACGCCATGCAGCGCATCTACGCCCTGCACGGCTGGACCCCCGCCCAGCGCAAGTGGCTCGACCGCCTGGCCAAGCAACTCACCCACGAGGTGGTGCTCGACCGAGACCTGATCAATCGCAGCTTCTCCACCCATGGTGGCTTCAAGCGCCTGGATATCGTGCTCGACCATCACCTCGACGAAGTGCTCGAAGCCCTCAACGACGCCCTCTGGGAGGCGAGCTGAAATATCCACGCCATCGACATGTCCGCGGGACGTGTCGAAAAAACGGCGTTCTTTAAACATGTCGTGGCCACATGTCGATGCTATCGACACCTTGGTCGGCAAACAGAGCGGCGAAGTTAAAATAACGCAGAGCCTTATTTTAATTTCGGGCGTAATTTAAAATAAGGCGTGACGCTATTTTACTCAGGCCCGCTTTCGAGCGGTGAGGTGAAGCCCCATGGAACGCGGACTCACAGGCCACTATGTCGACAGCATCGCCGGCGGCGTGCGCTGTCAGGCGTTCATCCCCGACCCGCTGCCGCCTCGGCCGCCCCTGGCGCTGGACGGCAAGCTGCAGGGGCGCATCAACCACGCGATGCTGGCGCTGGGGCGCCTGGATGCCATCAGTACCCTGCTGCCCGACGCTTCGCTCTTCCTCTACAGCTATGTGCGCAAGGAAGCGGTCATGTCGTCGCAGATCGAAGGCACCCAATCCTCGCTCAGCGACCTGATGCTCTACGAGATGGAGGGCATGCCCGGGGTGCCCATGGACGACGTGCAGGAGGTCTCCTGCTACGTGAATGCGTTGACGCTGGGCGTGCAACGCATCCGGGAGGGCTTACCCATCAGTCATCGGCTGGCGATGGAAATGCATACGGCATTGATGACCTCTGGCCGCGGCATCAACCGCGGGCCGGGCGCGTTTCGCAGCAGCCAGGTGTGGCTGGGCGGTCACCGCCCCGATGATGCGGTTTTCGTGCCGCCTCCGCCTCAATCCATCGCCGACTGCTGGTCGGCGCTGGAGCGCTTCTTCAACGACATCCCCGAGGCCACCGATCCATTGATCAAGGCCGCGCTGACGCATGTGCAGTTCGAGACCATTCACCCTTTCCTGGATGGTAACGGGCGCCTGGGGCGTCTGCTGATACCGCTGATCCTGGTCGAGGCGGGCATTCTCCACGAGCCTCTGCTTTATCTCTCGGTGTTCTTCAAGAAGCATCGCCAGACCTACTACGAGCGCCTGCAGCAGGTGCGAGTGACCGGTGACTGGGAGGCCTGGCTGCTGTTCTTCGTGGACGCCGTGGCCGATACCGCCAACCAGGCGGTGGCGACGGCCCGGCAGCTCAACCAGCTGCGCGAGCAGGACAAGGCGCGTCTCGGCGAGTTGGGTCGCCAGGCCGGTTCGGCAGGGTTGCTGCTCGATGCGCTCTTCCAGCAGCCCATCGCCAATGTCGCTCACCTCAGTGAGCGCACGGGGCTGACGCCGGCCACCGTCGGCCGTGTGCTGCCCTCCCTCGAAGATGCGCTCGGCATCGTTTACGAGGTCACCGGGCAGAAGCGCAACCGTATCTACGCCTACCGGGCCTACATCGACATTCTCAATCAGGACCCCTCATGACTCAGAACGACATCGTCCAGAAGCTGTGGAACCTCTGCGACGTGCTGCGCGACGACGGCATCAACTACTCCGACTACGTCACCGAGCTGGTGCTGCTGCTGTTCATCAAGATGGAGTACGAGAACACCCAGGCCGGGCTGCTCAACGCCCACGCCCTGCCCGAGGGCGCTCGCTGGCCGGATCTCACCGGCCGCTCGGGCCTAGAACTGCTCAACTACTACAAGCAGATGCTGCTCGACCTCTCCCGGAGCGACGACCGGCTGATAGCCGCCATCTACGCCGATGCCCAGACCCGCCTGCGCGAGCCGCGCCACCTGGAGCAGCTGATCCGCGACCTGGACCGCATCGACTGGTTCAGTGCCCGCAAGGATGGCCTGGGCGACCTCTACGAGGGCCTGCTGGAGAAGAACGCCAACGAGACCAAATC
>JAGXGN010000033.1 GCA_024636705.1 Halomonas sp. | reverse complement strand
GTTGGGTATCGTCAGTCACGGTATTCCCGATGCTGAAAAAATGAGAGTTAAATGCATCTAGATGTTTCGTTCATAGGGCACACCCCGTCTGCAAGGCGTGACGATGCACGGGGTTGAGGGGCGTCTCGGGATCCACCACAAGGATGTCGATGGGCTGGTCTCCAATCCGTAGCTGCAACCTGGCCGTCAGGGTAAGCATTTTCTGGACCTTTCCGACGACCACCCCGTCGCCTTCCACCAACAGGTCGATATCTCCTCCTCTAGACGCATCCTCCAGCCTTGAGCCAAAGACACGGACACGCACGGTGTCTCCGAACACTTCGGCAGTTGTCCGCTTGATGATATCGAGCTGCTCCTGGGTCAGGCGCATGGGGCTCCCCTCCTACCAGAACTGCTTCATAGTCTGGCATCCACCGGCTGGCGGCGCGACCAGGCGATCAAGGCCATACCCGTATATCTGGAAGGGCCCCAGTAAAATGGCCACCGGGTCGATTGCGGGGGTGTTCATCAGCGAGGCTCCTCGGGTGAGAAGGTGTGCGAGGCCTGGGCCTGGCCGCGACTCTCGGGCAGCCAGCGGATGACGCGGTCGACCAGCGCCTGGGGACGATACGGCTTGGCGAGGTAATCGTCCATGCCGGCCTCGAGGAAACGCCGTTGATCGGCCTGACTGGCGTTGGCGGTCAAGGCGATCAGGATGCTGCGCCCATGCCCCAGGGAGGCTTCCAGGTCGCGCCAGCGACGACTGGTTTCCATGCCGTCCAGGTCGGGCATGAAGATGTCCATCAGCACCAGGTCGAAGGGTTCACGGGCCAGGCATTCCAGGGCCTGGTTGCCGGTAGTGACCGTCTCCACCGAGGCCCCCTGCTGCTCCAGCACCTGCCGGGCCAGGGTGAGGTTCACCGGGCCATCATCGACGATCAGGAGGCGGGCCGAGCCGAGCCGCGACTTCGGCTGCCCCGGCGCGGGAATCTCGCCGGTGAGGGTGCCCAGCAATACCGAGATGTCCGCCAGGCGTTCACGTAGCTCCATCAAGGCAAGGCGGCTGGGATCATTGCGACGCAGGGCGCCGATATCCGTGTCCATCACCCTGGACAGCGATCCCATCAGCGGCTTCATCTCACGACGCAGGTGCGTCAGGTAATCCGACTTGAGCCGCGACTCCTCCTGCGCCCGCTGATGACCGACCCTGAGCTGGTCGAGATGACGTTCGTGGCTCTCCAGCGCCTCGAGCAACTGCGCCTGGTCCTGATCGTCGATGGTCGGCATGAGAACGGGATCACGCCGTTCGGCCAGGGCCCGCATCCCGTCGAGGAGGCGACTGATACGATCCCGGGGATCCTCGGGAATGCCGGAGTCGATGATCGGACAGGGAAGGTCATGGCTCGCCTCCTTCAGCCATCTCTCATGTTCCGACAGCAACTGGACAAGCCCCGCCTCCTGGGAGGCGAGTCGTTGGCGCAGCAAGGTGAGGAAGATGACCACATTCAGGCTGCTGCCGACCAGCAGCACCAGCATCAACCAGAAGGTGATCGACCAGGAGGCCTGGGAGGGGGCAGACCAGAGGACCACGCCCAGCAAGGCGCAAAGCAGAACCAGCGCCAGTTGGACGAGGAGAACAGGCCACAACAGCGGCCGGATCAATCGGGACCAGAGGCGTTCCTTGCTCCACTCGACGTGCATCGTCTTCCCTGCTGGGCTCAAGTGTCGCCAGTGTACGATGCCTGTGCCGGCCTGTCATGGCAACAGCCGACGCGATGGCTTCCCCGTGGCCCGGCGAACGGCTAAGCTCTCGCCATGTGCCTTATCGCCTTCGACCATCGTCCCCACGACGACATCCCCCTGCGGCTGGTGGCCAACCGCGACGAGTTCCATGCGCGGCCCACGGCACCCCTGGCCGGCTGGAAGGACACGCCCGACATCCTCGGTGGCCGGGACCTGGAGGCCGGAGGAACCTGGCTGGCGGTGCATCGCCGCGGCCGCTTCGCCGCCGTGACCAATGTCCGTGACCCGCGGCTGGCCGTTCCAGCCGATGCCCCGAGCCGCGGACAGCTGGTACCCGATGCCCTGGAGGCGACCGACCTGCCGGCATGGCTGAAGGCGATGGCCGAGAATCGGGCCCTGGACTATGCCGGCTTCAACCTGCTGGCGGGGGATGGCGTGACGCTCTGGCATCTGCACCGCGGCCTGGAGGGCACCTCTCTGACGCGGGTCACCCCGGGGCTTCACGCCCTCTCCAATGCCGGCCTCGATACGCCCTGGCCCAAGACCATCGAGGCGCGCCAGGGCCTGGCTGCCTGCCTGAGACAGGGCCACTGGCCCCGGGACGCCCTGGCGGTGATGGCCGATACCCGGCCGGCAGATGACCACCGCTTGCCGGATACCGGCGTCGGGCTGGACAAGGAGAGGTGGCTGTCTCCGGCCTTCATCCTTGGCCGGGACTATGGCACCCGGGCCACCAGCTGGCTGACCTGGCATGCCGGCGGACCCATCGAAATGGGGGAGCGGCGCTTCGGGCCGGAGGGCGTGGCGCTGGGGGAAACGATCGAACGCCTAGCTGTGATCTCTCGGTAGCTTGTAGGCCGGATAAGCCGAAGGCGCATCCGGCGTGCGGTGTCTGCATCGGTGGGAGGTGGCCACTTCCCGCCCGGTGCGCTATCGCTTACCGGGCCTACGGCTGGAAGCTTGAGACGGTTCAGTCGCGGGGCGGCAGGAGATGCGCTAGTTGCCAGCCGCCGAGGCGATCGGCCAGATGGCGCCGAACGGCGGCCGGTGACTCCAGTGCCAGGGTCTCCTCGACCAGCTCTTTGGCACTAGCCAGGGGGACGCGACGAATCGCCGCCCTCACCCTGGGCAGGCTGCGCGCGTTCATCGACAGGGCATTGAAGCCCATGCCCATCAGCAGCAGGGCGCCCGCGGGATCGCCGGCCATCTCGCCGCACACCGAGGTCGGCATGTCGAGACGTCGGGAATCCTCGGCGAGACGCGCCATCGCCGAGAGCACCGCCGGATGGCAGGCGTCGTAGAGGTCGGCGACCCGGGGATTGTTGCGGTCCACCGCCAGCAGATACTGGGTCAGGTCATTGCTGCCGACGGAGAAGAACTCGACACGCCGGGCCAGGGCATCGAGCTGGTAGAGCGTCGCCGGCACCTCCAGCATCACCCCCACCGGGGGGCGATTCACGTCCACCCCCTCCTCCCCCAGCTCCAGGATGGCGCGGTCGAGCAATTTCAGGGCGTCATCGACCTCGTCGACATTGGTGACCATGGGCAGCATCACCTGAAGATTGTCGAGCCCCCTGGAGGCTCGCAGCATGGCCCGCAGCTGCACCATCAGCACCTCGGGATGGTCGAGGGTGACGCGTATCCCTCGCCAACCGAGGAAGGGGTTGGCTTCCTCGATGGGAAAGTACGGCAGGTCCTTGTCGCCGCCGATATCCAGGGTGCGCATGACGACCGGCAGCGGCGCGAAGCTTTCCAGCTGGTCACGGTAGAGGCGGGTCTGTTCCTGTTCACCGGGAAAGCGCTCGGTGATCATGAAGGGCACTTCGGTGCGATAGAGCCCCACGCCGCTGACACGGCTCTTCAGCGAGGCCACGGCCTCGACGGTGAGACCGGTGTTGACCATCAATGGCATGTCATGATCATCCGGGGTACGGCTGGGCAAGTGCTGCTCGTGTTCCAGCACCTCGGCCAGCGCCTGCTCCTCGGCGATCAGGCGCTGATAATGGCTTTCCAGGTCCGGGGTGGGACGCACGAAGAGCCGCCCACGATGCCCATCGAGCACCACATGGGTGCCATTGAGCCGTGGCAGGGGCAGATCGACCATGCCCGAGACCGTGGGGATTCCCATGGCGCGGGCGATGATCGCGACATGGGAGGCGCTGGAGCCCCGCACCGAGACCAGTCCGACCAGCTTGTCCCGAGGCACGTCGCCGAGGATGGCCACGCTGATCTCGTCACCCACCAGGATGGTGTTGTCCGGATAGACAGCGGGCGTCTGCGGCGTTTCCTCCTGGAGATGGGCCAGCACGCGTCGTCCCAGGTCGCGGACATCGGCCGCTCGCTCTCGCAGGTAATTGTCGTCGACGCGCTCCATATACTGGACATGGCGACGGACCACATCGGCCAGGGCCCCCGGGGCCCACTGCCCTTCCCGTATGCGCTTGACCACTTCCTGGGACAGGGCCGCTTCCCCCAGCATCTGCTGATAGACCTCGAACAGCGCCAGTTCCTGGGCCGAGATCCGACTGGCGAGCCGCTCGCCCGCCGCACGTATCTCCTTGCTGACGCGACCGATCGCCTCCCTGAGGCGGGCGATCTCGTACTCCACGTCCGTGGGCACCAGGTCGGGAACGCTGTCGAGATCCGCCGGCGGCGCAATCACCACCGCCTCGCCGATGGCCATCCCCGGCGACGCCGCCACCCCCTTGAAGACCGCCTGATCCCCCGACAGATGGCGCCGGTTGAGATCCCCAGTGGCCAGGGCATGGGCCAGCACACCGGCCAGTTGCGCCGCCATGGTGACCAGGAAGGCCTCGTCTTCCTCGTCATAACGACGCATTTCCGACTGCTGGACGACGAGCACACCCAGCATGTGGCGCTGGTGGATGATCGGCACCCCCAGGAAACTGGAATAGCGTTCCTCGCCGGTGGCCTCGAAATAGCGAAACAGGGGATGCGACTGGGCATCCTCCAGATTGAGGGGTTCTTCCCGCTGGGCCACCAGACCCACCAGACCTTCACCCACGGGCAAGATCACCTGCCCCACCGCCTGGGTACGCAGGCCGATGGTTTCCATCAGCACCAGGCGGTCGATATCGGCATCGAAGAGATAGAAGGAACAGACATCGGTACGCATGGCCTTGCGGATGCGGCGCACCATGGTCGACAGGGCAGCCTCGAGGTTACGGGCCCCGTTGACTTCCTGGATGATGCGGCGCAAGACCTCAAGCATGGGCGTCCTGGTATCCATTGGTTTGCTGCTTCTCCTCTGCGGGGGAGACCCGACAGCATCGTCAGTCCCACTCCCATCCTGAGGCTTGCCGAGCATAAACGCGACTCATCCCTGCTCCAGTGCCAGTCGCTGGGCACGCGTGGAGAGTTCCCGCAGGGCGCGACGATAGACCTCGCGCTTGAAGGGGACGACCTGCCCCAGCGGATACCAGTAACTCACCCATCGCCAGCCATCGAACTCAGGCTTGGGCGTGGCATCCACCCGAATCCGGTTTTCCTGGCAGCGGATACGCAGCAGGAACCACTTCTGTTTCTGGCCGATACACACCGGCCGTGAATGGGTACGAACCATGCGTCGCGGGAGACGATAGCGCAGCCAACCCCGGGTGCAGGCAAGGATTTCGACGTCGCCGGCGGTCAGGCCGATTTCCTCGAACAGCTCACGAAAAAGGGCGTCCTGCGGTGTCTCGCTTGCCTTGATGCCTCCCTGGGGAAACTGCCACGCATTCTGTCCCACCCGACGCGCCCAAAGCAGCTGCCCCAGGTCGTTGGCGATGATGATGCCAACATTGGGGCGAAAGCCGTCAGCGTCGATCACGGACTTCACCTTATCACTTCGTCATTGAGGCTCATTCTTCCACAAGGCCATCCAGCGCATCAATCATCATTATCTTCAGCCGCCCGCCGTTGTCTGCCATAATCCGCGGCCTTCGATCGTTCATCACACACTTCCATCAAACAGGGGGAACGCCGTGAGCCTGGCCATCTTCGACTTGGACAACACCCTGCTGTCCATCGACAGCGACCATGCCTGGGGAGAGTTCCTGCTCGAACAGGGCGCGGTGGACCCGGTGGCCTACCGGGAGGCCAACGACCGCTTTCTGGCCGACTACCAGGCCGGCACCCTGGACATGCACGCCTTTCTCGAGGTCGCCCTCAGGCCCCTGGCGGAACACAGCCCCGAGCAGCTCGCCGCCTGGCACCAGCAGTTCATGGCCAGCAAGGTGGAGCCGAGCATTCTGCCCAGGGGGGAGGAACTTCTCGCTCGCCACCGTAACCGCGGCGATACCCTGCTGATCATCACCGCCACCAACCGTTTCATCACCGGCCCCATCGCCGAGCGCCTCGGTGTGGAGGCATTGCTCGCCACGGAAGCCGAACGGATCGATGGCCACTACACCGGCAAGGCGACAGGCATTCCCTGCTATCGCGAGGGCAAGGTCCAGCGGCTCGATGCCTGGATGGCCGAGCAGGAGCTGACGCTGGACGACGCCTGGTTCTACAGCGACTCCCACAACGACCTGTCGTTGCTTGAGAAGGTCGACTACCCGGTGGCCGTGGACCCCGACGACACCCTGCGCGAGGTCGCCGAGGCCCGTGGCTGGAAGATCATTAGTTTGAGGGACTGATCCGGCCTTCGGCCGGATCAGAGCTGAAAGCTGGAAGCTGGAAGAGCGGCGCTTCGCGCCTGGAAGAACACAGAAAACCCCGCTCAGGTCACATGCCTGGCGGGGTTTTCTTACAGCTTAAGGCTTCTAGCTTACAGCTGGGGTTCAACCGAGTAGATGCTCGACGGCGGTGCGCTCTCCACGCAGCTCGTCTTCGGTGGCCTTCATCCTGGCCTTGCTGAAGTCGTTGACTTCGAGGCCCTGGACGATCTCGTAGTTGCCGTTGCGGCACGTCACCGGGTAGGAATACATGATGCCCGGCTCGACGCCATAGCTGCCGTCGGCGGGAATGCCCATGCTCACCACCTCGTCGGTGCCCAGCGCCCAGTCACGCATGTGGTCGATGGCCGCGGAGGCGGCGGAAGCCGCGGAGGAGGCCCCACGGGCCTTGATGATGGCGGCGCCGCGCTGCTGCACGGTGGGGATGAAGTCGTTCTCGTACCAATCACGCTCGACCAGGTCGACGGCCGGCTTGCCCGCCACCTTGCAATGGGCGATATCGGGGTACTGGGTCGCGCTGTGGTTGCCCCAGACGATCATCGACTCGACGTCGGTAACGTGCTTGCCGGTCTTCTGGGCCAGCTGGGTCTTGGCACGATTGTGGTCCAGACGCATCATCGCGGTGAACTGGCCCGCATCCAGGTCCGGGGCGTTGCAGGAGGCGATCAGGGCGTTGGTGTTGGCCGGATTGCCGACCACCAGCACCTTGATGTCGCGGCTGGCGTTGTCGTTGATCGCCTTGCCCTGCACGGAGAAGATTGCCGCGTTGGCTTCCAGCAGGTCCTTGCGCTCCATCCCCGGGCCACGCGGACGTGCACCGACCAGCAGGGCGAAGTCGGCATCCTTGAAGGCGACGTTGGGATCATCGGAGGCAACGATGCCGTGCAACAGCGGGAAGGCACAGTCGTTGAGCTCCATCACCACGCCGTTGAGCGCATCCATGGCCGGCGGGATCTCCAGCAACTGCAGGATGACCGGCTGGTCCTTGCCCAGCATGTCGCCGGACGCGATGCGGAAGGCCAGGGAGTAGCTGATCTGGCCGGCAGCACCGGTGATGGCAATACGGACGGGATCTTTCATGGTGGCTCCTTGGGTTTTCAACGCGCGGGTTGTCGCTGTGAGGACGAACCAGGCAGGCAAGCCGCCTGCCCTGATCGGAATTCGAATCGCCAAGATGTTATGCCTGCACCGCACAAAACTCAATTCGACCTGTGGCTAGCATCACAATGCTAGACTATCGCGTCTCCGGTTTATCCGACAGGCTCCTCGATCCAGGGAAGGTCAGAATGCTGCAACGCCGCCCTCCGCTCTCCGTTCTTCTGGCCATGGGCCTGGTGCTCCTGCTGCTGATCTGGCTGGCCCTGGGTGACTTCCAGCGCTTTCAGGACTCGGCACCCGAAGCCGCCGACGCCGAGCGGGATATGCCCACCCGTGTCGAGGTCGAGGAGCGCCAGGCCAGTGTCCATTCACCGCAGCTGACCCTGCAGGGCCAGCTCGAGGCCCATCGCGAGCTGGAGCTGCGTGTCCGACAGGCGGGTCGGGTGACCGCCCTGCCGGTTGCCCTGGGCAGCCGGGTCGCCGAGGGCCAGGTGCTGCTGGAACTGGAACGCGACGAGTTGCCCCAGCGACTGGCACAGGCCGAGGCCGAACTCGCTTTGGCGCAAGCGGAACTGGCCGGCGGCGAGGAGCTTCGTCGGCGCCAGTTGATCTCCAACCCCGACTACCTGCGCCGGCAGAGCAACCTCAGCCGTGCCGTGGCAGAGGTCGCCGGCCTGCGACGTCGGCTCGACGACACCCGTCCCGAGGCCGCCTTCGATGGCGTGCTGGATCGGCTGGACGCGGAACTCGGCCAGATCCTCCAGACCGGCGACCCCTGGGGACGCCTGGTCGATGACAGCCGGCTGATCGCCCGTGCCTGGGCGCCTCAGCGGGACGTCCTCTCCCTGGCACCCGGGCTGGCCGCCGAGGTCGTACTGCTCGACGGGTCACGCCTGGCGGGCGAGGTCACCCATGTGGCCAGCCGCGCCGACGAGGCGACGCGCAGTTTCGCGGTGGAGGTCGGCCTCGACAACCCGGAGCATCGCCGCCTGGCCGGGGCCAGCGCCACCCTCGAAATCACCCTGCCCGAACGCCGCGTGCACCGCC
>JAGXGN010000032.1 GCA_024636705.1 Halomonas sp. | reverse complement strand
GGTGAGGACATCCGGGGTGTTGCACAGCAGGATGCCCCGCCGCGATAGCTCATCCACCGGATAGGCATCATAGCCCACGGAAATGGTGGCGATGACCTTAAGCGAAGGGGCTCGATCGAGCAGCGCCGAGGTGATCGGCAGGCCGCCATTGATCAAGGCATCGGCATCGCCCAGGGCGGTCTCCAGTGCCGGGTTATCATCCAGCGACACCCCCCGGAAGTCCTCGACCTGGAACGCCTCACGCATCTGGGCGATCTGTCGATCACTGACGGCACCACATACCAGGATCTTCTTCATTATGGTTTCCTTCTTGGTGAACGGCACCGTGCCTCTACCGAGCCCCTTGTCATCAATGACCGAGTCGTCGGTCGGCCCGGCGCCGCTACTTTCATTTCACTTCCAGCAGGAAGCCTCAGTCTTCGGGACCCACATCTGGTCCGTCACCCATGCGCACGCCATCGCTGTGACGCTCAAGGGCCAGCAACCAGGCACTGTGATCCCATTGGGTCTTGCCCTCGTCATAGAGTTCGCGGTAGTACTCGGCCGCCTTCTCCAGCACGGGCAGCGACATGCCCAGCGACTTCGCCTCTGCCAGACAGGTGTCGATGTCCTTGATGAAGTTGCGCATCGGGGCACCCGGTATGAAACGCCGATCCAGCATGCGCTGGCCATGCTCCTGGAGCACCCGGCTGTCGCCATGGCCGCCCGACAGGGCCACCGGGATCATCGCCGGGTCGGCACCACCGGCAGACGCCAGCAGCATGGCCTGGGCGACACCGGTGATGTTCACGGCCACCATCACCTGGTTGGAGAGCTTGACCAGCTGGCCGGACCCCGCCGGCCCGACATGGGTGGTACGCCCCAGGGGCTTGAAGATACCGTCTGCCTCGGCCTGCTGGAAGGCCGCCTTGTCACCGCCGGCCATGATCGCCAGCGACGCCTCGGCGGCGCCGAGACTCCCCCCGGACACCGGGGCATCGAGGTGATGGACACCCAGACCCTTGAGATGCTCGGCATGCTCTCGGGCCATGGAAGGCGGAATCGACGCCATGTCGACGAAGACGGCGCCCTTCTTCATCTTCTTGTCGGCACCCGACTCGAAGAAGACCTCCTTGACCACCGGGCCGCTATCGAGGATGGACAGGATATAATCGGCGCCTTCCACGGCCTCGGCGGGCGTATCCACCACCACACCGCCATGGGACTCGAGGGCCTCGGCCTTGCTGCGCGTCCGGTTCCACAGCTTGACGTCGAAACCCGCCTTGAGCAGGTTGGTCGCCATGGGCCCGCCCATCAGGCCGGTCCCGAGAAATGCAATCTGAATACTCACCATCAATCTCCTCTTGTTGGTAATCCTCGACGATAGGGAGGATGCCGGATCCTGCACCAATAACGAAACCTGCTCCTGCTTCTAGACGAGACGCAACTCGGCGCGGCCGAGCGCCTCGAAGGTCGCCACGCACTGCAGTGGGCCTTTCGCCGGGGTCTTTCCGGTACAGGATCCACAGGTCACGATCTCGCCGGCGGACAGTGCCTGGCCCTGGTCAGGCAGGGCGTTCGCCAGCCAGACGAGAAGGCCGAAGGGATCCCCCGCCGGGTTCCCACCCCGGGCATTGACGATCTCGGCATCATCGACCGACAGGCTCACCTCGAGTGTCTCGAGCGACAGGGATCGCCAGTCGGAACGTCCTTCTCCCACCACCAGGAAACCGTTGTTCTGCAGGTCGGCGAGGTGGGTCAGGGCGTCCACCCCCTCCGGCCAGGCCATGAAGCGCGAATCCACGAGCTCGATGACGGCATGCACGGAGGCCACCGCCTCCCTCACTTCAGCCGGCGAGTAGGGCCGGTCACGTGCCGGCAGATCCTTCCCCAGCTTGAAGGCCACTTCGGCTTCCAGGGTGGGATAGGAAAAGCGGGGAAAGGCCAGTTCAACGGGACCCTGCCGGACCAGATTCGCCGGCAGGGGGGAATAATGGCGGGGCGCATCCGGATCCGGAGACTTGGCACCGACCTTCCATCCACCCCGCTGCCCCAGTCGATCGGCAAGGCGGCGTTGAATCTGGTAGGCCTGGGCAAGGTCGGCCGGGCGGCATTCATCGGGCAGCCCCTCGAGGCGTTCTCCACGCACCAGCGCCTGCTCGATCAAGCCGGCAGCCGCTTCCCGTACTTCGTCGCTGTGGGTCATGTCTCAACGCGTTCCTTAGCTATTGCCCTCCGCCTCCAGGAGATTCTCCCTGGCGGCATCGGCCTTGTTCTTGAGGTGATCCCGGAGGATCTTGAAGAGGCGATCGCCATCACGGCTCTCCAGGGCGTTGATCATCGCCGAATGCTCACCCACGGCCTGTTTCCAGCGTCGCTTGGAGAGGCTGCTCAGGTAGCGGATGCGGCGTATCCTGCCGGACAGGCGGGAATAGACGTCGAAAAGGTTCTGGTTGTGGGCCCCCTGCATGATGCGCTCATGGATTTCCTGATTGAGCTTGAAGTAGGGTAGCCGCTCACCGTTCTGGAAGTGCCTCACCATCTGCTCATGAAGCACCCTGACCTCGGCGATGTCCGAATCGCTCATGCGAAAGCAGGCCAACTCCCCGGACAGCCCCTCGAGAACGCCCAGCACCTCGAAGACCTCGTCGATGTCCTCGATGGTCAGCTTGGTGACCCTGACACCGCGATTGGGCAGCAGCTCGATGATGTTTTCCGCGGCCAGGACCTTGAACGCCTCCCTCAAGGGGGTACGCGACACGCCGAAATGATCACACAACTGCTTCTCTGACAGCTTGGCCCCGGCGGGCAAGGTACCATCGACGATCATGTCCCGGAGCGAAACGACGATCTCGTCATGCAGCGTCGTCCTGGGGATGCGCCCCCTGAGAGCCGTCGGCCCGTTGTCGAGAATGGCTTTCTCCTCATGACCCTGAGTGTGGGACTGGATATCCTGATGACTCGAGGGATGGGCCATATCAGCTCCTTGCATTGGCTTTCGCTTACTCGGTGCCTGCGCGCATAATTGAATACAATATCCAGTATAGCGAACTTACCCGGAGTGGCAAGGCGTGGTAATGGGAAAACCCAATATCCATACATCTTCATACTATTCAAATGGTTATAAAAAGTATTCGTGTAGCCTAAAGACACGAGCATCGGGAACACGAGGCAACATCGTTTGACGCCCCGACCCGAAAACGCTATACAAAATGCAATATCCAATAAAAGCGACCATACGGCATATCCTGACTCACAAGGAGCAATCGAGATGAGCAAACCCACTATCGGCTTCATCGGTCTGGGCATCATGGGCGCACCCATGGCGGGTCACCTGATCGATGGCGGCTACAAGGTCATCACCAGCACCCATCACAAGCCGGCACCCGACTCCCTGGCACAGGCCGGTATCGAATCCCTCGATACCCCCAAGGGTGTGGCCCAGGCCAGCGACGTCATCATCCTGATGGTCCCGGACACGCCCCAGGTGGATGAGGTGCTGTTCGCGGCCGACGGTGTCGCCGAGACCTCGCTGGACGGCAAGGTCGTCGTCGACATGAGCTCGATTTCCCCGACGGCCACCAAGGACTTCGCCAAGCGCATCCAGGCAGCGGGCAGCGATTATGTCGACGCTCCGGTCTCGGGTGGCGAGGCCGGGGCCAAGAACGCCGCCCTGTCGATCATGGTCGGTGCCAGGGAGGCCACCTTCGACCAGGTCTTGCCCATCTTCGAAATCCTGGGCAAGAATATCACCCGCATCGGCGAGATCGGCGATGGCCAGACCTGCAAGGTCGCCAACCAGATCGCCGTGGCCCTGACCATCCAGGCCGTCGCCGAATCCCTGACCTTCGCCTCCAAGGCCGGCGCCGACGTCGAGCGCGTCCGCGAGGCCCTGCTGGGAGGGCTTGCCCAATCGAAGATCCTCGAGGTCCACGGCGAGCGCATGATCAAGCGCACCTTCGATCCGGGATTTCGCATTCGGCTGCACCAGAAGGATCTCAATCTCGCCCTCACCAGTGGCCGCGAGATCGGCGTCGCCCTGCCCAATACCGCCATCGCCCAGGAAATGTTCAATACCTGCCGGGCCGCCGGCGGCGAGGACTGGGATCACTCGGCCCTCGTCCGCGCCATCGAGATCATGAGCAACCACGAGATCGGTCAATCCTGAAATAGGCCGTCTTCCCGCCTCAGGGGGTGACGAGCTATCCAACCCCCTGACATTTGTTTCCTTGTGGAGAACAGGCCATGGCCTTCGATGTGTTTCGACGCAGGACCCACCTGCCCCTACAGCAGGCACGCCAGATCATCACCGCCGCCCTGGCCGAGGCCAGGCGAGAGGAGCTCCAGCCACTGACGGTGGTGGTGCTGGATGACGGCGGGCATCTCGTTTCCGCCGATGTCGAGGATGGTTCCGGCACCCTCAGGCTGCAGATCGCCCAGGGCAAGGCCGGTGCCGCCCTGGGATTCGGCGTTTCCAGCTCGACCGTGGGAGAACGCACCCAGGGTCGGGAGGCCTTCGTGACCGGCGTCGCCACTGCCTCCCAAGGCCGCTTCGTCCCTATTCCCGGGGGTGTGCTGGTCCTCGACGAGAACCGGGAGATCATCGGTGCCGTCGGTGCCAGCGGCGACAGCCCGGGCAATGACCAGGCCTGCGTGCTGGCCGGCATCGAAGCCGCCGGACTCGGTGCCGGCCTGGATGCGGCCGAGGACTGACGGCGCGTCATGGCCGGGTGGGACTGCACATCCCAGCCCGAGCCTCCAATAGCTTTCATCATAACCTGATTATCTCTCCCATTAGAGAGACTAGAATCGAGAAGATCCGACACAGAGGAGATCGTCATGACACACCGCATCGCCGTGATTCCCGGAGACGGTATCGGCAAGGAAGTGATGCCCGAGGGACTGCGAGCCCTGGAAGCTGCCGCCAAGCGATTCAATATCGACCTGGAACTGGAGCACTTCGATTTCGCCAGCTGCGACTACTATCTCGAACACGGCAAGATGCTGCCCGATGACTGGTTCGACCAGCTCAAGGACTTCGATGCCATCTTCTACGGGGCCGTGGGTTGGCCGGCTACGGTACCCGACCACATCTCCCTGTGGGGCTCGCTGCTGCAGTTCCGCCGCCAGTTCGACCAGTACATCAACCTGCGCCCCTGCAAGCTGTTGCCGGGCATCAAGAGTCCATTGGCGAATCGCAAGCCAGGTGACATCGATTTCTATGTGGTGCGAGAGAACACCGAGGGCGAATACTCCAGCGTCGGCGGCAAGATGTTCGAGGGCACCGACCGCGAAGTGGTCATCCAGGACACGGTAATGACGCGGGTGGGCATCGACCGCGTGCTGAAATACGCCTTCGAACTGGCGGCCTCCCGCCCTCGAAAAAAGCTTACCTCGGCGACCAAGTCCAACGGCATTTCCATCACCATGCCCTACTGGGACGAGCGGGTGGAGGCCATGGGCAAAGGGTATCCAGAAGTCGCCGTGGACAAGTACCACATCGATATCCTGACCGCGAACTTCGTCATGCATCCCGACTGGTTCGATGTCGTGGTGGGCAGTAACCTCTTCGGCGACATCCTCTCCGATCTGGGCCCGGCCTGCACCGGCACCATCGGCGTGGCGCCATCGGCCAACATCAACCCGGAAGGCAAGTTCCCCAGCCTGTTCGAGCCTGTGCATGGCAGTGCCCCGGACATCGCCGGCAAGGGCATCGCTAACCCCATCGGCCAGATCTGGTCCGCTGCCATGATGCTCGACCACCTCGGGGAAAAGGACGCCGCCCAAGCGATCATCGATGGGTTCGAGGCGGTACTCGCCGAGGCCGACCCGACCATGCTGACCGCCGACGTGGGCGGAAAGGGCAATACCGAGTCCCTGGGCCGCGCCATCGCCGAACGCATCGCCGGCTGACGCTACTGCCACCAACGACAAGGCCCCACCCGGCTCTCCTTCACGGAGCAACCGGGCGGGGCCTGATTCGTGGCAGGGCTTGGCGGGGCCGGCGTCAGCCGGCCAGCTTCGCGGCGATGCGCGCCACGTGCTCGCCCTGGAAACGGGCGATCTTCAGCTCCCGCTCGTCGGGCTGGCGTGAACCATCACCACCGGCGATGGTGGACGCGCCATAGGGATTGCCGCCACCGGCCTGGTCGAAGATGTATTGCTCGCCGATGCCATAGCCCAGCGGCACGATCAGCATGCCTTGGTGTGCCAGGGTGTTCCAGAAGGACGTGATGGTCGTCTCCTGGCCACCGCCGGTACCCGTCGAGGTGAAGACGCTGGCCACCTTGCCGCGGAGTTCGCCATTGGCCCAGAGGCCGCCGGTCTGGTCGAGGAAGGTACGCATCTGGGCGGACATGTTGCCGAACCGCGTCGGCGTACCGAAGATCACGGCATCATACTCCGCGAGTTCCGCAGGCGACGCCTCGGTGGTGTTGAACGCCTGGCCACCCGCCTGGGCGAAGGCCTCCTCGGGCATGGTCTCGGGCACACGCTTGACGGTGACCTCGACGCCAGACACACAAGCCGCGCCCTCGGCCACGGCGGCAGCCAGGGTGTCGACATGGCCATACATGGAATGATAGAGCACGAGTACCTTGGTCATTTCATACCTCCAATTCAAATGGGCTGTACCTGATCGGTATGCAACCTGATTACAATGCTCAGTGTAGGGACCCTATAGGTGAAAAAAAGCGAATGTATTCGATCATTTGGATCGAATTTGTCGTCTCTCCAGCGTAGCGAAACCGGGGCGCAGCGGAATGCTTGAGGAGTGGCTCGACGTCAGCCTCGAGGGGCAGACGCCAGGGAAGCCTGAAGACCGAGTAACGGGAGGCCACTACCGGTTGCTCGCCCCCGGCATCCTCGAATTGCGACCCGACACGCCGACCCGCCAGGCCAACGCCTGCGTGCTATCCGTGGGCATCCACGGCAACGAGACGGCACCCATCGAGTTGTTGGGCGACTGCCTGGCCAGGCTGGAGGCAGGACTGATCTCGCTCGGGGCGCCTGTCCTGGTGATCCTCGGCAATCCCGAGGCGATTCGCCGGGGAGTGCGCTACGGCGGAACCAACCTTAACCGGCTGTTCCGCCGCGACCTCGAGGAGGCGGGTGACGAGCCCGACCGGGCTCGGGCGCTGATGCCCGCGGTGGACACCTTCTACGCGCGCCATCCCGACCGGAATCGACTCCATTACGACCTGCACACGGCGATCCGCAGGAGCCGCTATCCTCGCTTCGTGGTCGAACCCCATGCCGACACGCCCACAGCTGCCGAACAGTGGACCTGGCTGGCCGGCGCCGACATCCAGGCCGTGCTCCACCAGCACCGACACAGCTGGACCTTCTCCCACTACTCACGGCACTATCACGCCGCCCAGGCCTTCACCCTGGAGCTCGGTCATGCCCTGCCCTTCGGCCACAACGACCTGGCGGCCCTGGCGCCCATGCGCCGATTGCTGGATGCCCTGATCAGCGGACGGTTGCCGGCCGCCGGCGAGTCGGCAAGGATGGCCTTCTTTCGTGTCGAGCAGGAGCTGATACGCGAGGCAGACGACTTCCGCCTCTGCTTTCCCGACGATACGCCGAACTTCACCGAATTTGCGCCCGGCACCCTGCTGGCCCAGGATGCCAGGGCCGGGGAGACGAGGATCGCCGACCACGCCCTCTGCGTCGTCTTCCCCAATGCCGAGGTCGAGATCGGCGCCCGGGCCGCCCTTCTCGTGAGGCGAACGGCACCGCCGGTCCCGACAACCTCCCTGACCTTGAATCGCCCCTAGCCGGAGTTCGCCAAATGGCCGACACCCCGATTCCGCTGGAAGTGCGCAACATCACCAAGCGCTTCGGCGATGCCGAAGTCCTCAAGGGCCTCTCCTTGAAGGCGCACAAGGGCGATGTCATCACCCTGATCGGCGCCTCCGGTTCCGGCAAGAGTACCTTCCTGCGCTGCATGAACCTGCTCGAACAACCCGACGAGGGCGAGGTAATCGTGCATGGCGAGGAAATTCGCTTCCGGCAGACCAAGTGCGGTCGCGAACCCGCGGACTGGAAACAGGTGGTGCGCATGCGCGCCAAGCTCTCCATGGTCTTCCAGAGCTTCAACCTCTGGGCCCACATGACTCTGCTGCAGAACGTCATCGAAGCCCCGGTCCATGTACTGGGCAAGCCCCGGAAGGAGGCCATCGCGCATGCCCGGGGGTTGCTGGACCGTGTCGGCCTGGGTGAGCACGCCGACCACTTCCCGGCGCAGATGTCCGGTGGACAGCAACAGCGTGGCGCCATCGCCCGGGCACTGGCCATGGAACCGGAAGTGATGCTGTTCGACGAGCCTACCTCGGCGCTGGACCCGGAACTGGTCGGCGATGTGCTCAAGGTCATGCGCGACCTCGGAGAGGAAGGCCGCACCATGATCGTGGTCACCCACGAGATGGCCTTCGCCCGGGACGTCTCTTCCCAGGTGATCTACCTGCACCAGGGCCGCGTCGAGGAAACCGGCCCCCCCGGGGAAGTGCTGGGCAATCCGCGCTCCGAGCGGCTCCGGCAGTTCCTGGCACCCAAACACTGAGGTGGCCCGGATGAGGAGGCTCCCATGATCGACCTGCACGGCTACGGCCCGCGCCTCGCGGAAGGCGCCTTGATCACCATCGAACTGGCGGTGCTCTCGCTGATGCTCGCCATCGTGCTGGGCCTTATGACCGCCAGCGCCAAGATGTCGCGCAACTGGCTGGCCCACCGCATCGCTACGCTCTACACCACCGTCATCCGCGGCGTTCCCGACCTGGTGCTGATGATGCTGCTGTTCTTCGGCGGCCAGATCGGCATGAACATGGTCACCGACCAGCTCTACGAGCGCTTCGGGGTGGATATCTTCATCAACATCAACGAGTTCATCGCCGGCGTACTGACCATCGGCCTGATCTTCGGCGCCTACATGGGCGAAACCTTTCGCGGGGCCTTCCTGGCCGTGGACAGTGGCCAGATCGAGGCCGCCCGCGCCTACGGCATGAACCACTGGCTGGTATTCCGACGCATCCGCTTTCCGCAGATGATGCGCCATGCCATCCCCGGGCTCTCCAACAACTGGATGGTCCTGCTCAAGACCACCGCCCTGGTCTCGGTGATCGGGCTCTCCGACATGGTTCGCGTCGCCGCCGAGGCCTCCAAGGCCACCCGCGAACCCTTCACCTTCATGATCATCGTGGCGGCCATCTACCTGCTGATCGCCAGCGTCTCGGAATGGGGCTTCGCGCGGCTGCAGAAGCGCTACAACGTCGGCTTCACGGAGGCGGACTGATGGACGCCCTGATCACCTGGCTGGACGACCAGCTCGCCGACAACAGCATCTTCACCCTGCAGACCCTCGGCTTCTACGGCGAGGGCCTGGTCACCACCGTACAACTGGTGGCCCTGTCGCTGGTCATCGGCCTGGTCATGGCCGTGCCACTGGCCATCGGCCGCGGTTCGACACACCGTTGGGTGAAGACCCCGATCTTCCTCTATTGCTATGTCTTCCGCGGCACGCCTCTGCTGGTGCAGCTCTACCTGATCTACTACGGGGTGGTCTTCGTCGAGGGCATCCAGGAGACCTGGCTGTGGGTCATCCTCGAGAAGCCCTTCGTCCCGGCGCTGATCGCCTTCACCCTGAATACCGCCGCCTATACCACCGAGATCTTCCATGGTGCCATCAAGGCGACATCCCGCGGCGAGATCGAGGCCGCGCGGGCCTACGGCATGTCCCGGGGACTGATGATGCGCCGGATCATCCTGCCC
>JAGXGN010000031.1 GCA_024636705.1 Halomonas sp. | reverse complement strand
TGAGTCGGACCGCTTCTTCCACGGCGATCTCGCAGAAGGGATTCATGGCCATCTTGACGTTGGTGAGAGCCACATCGCTGTTGTCGGCCTTGACCCGGACCTTGACGTTGTAGTCCACGACGCGCTTGACCGCGACAAGTACTTTCATAATGCCCTCGCTTGGTTAGGTAAGCACTGCACAAATGCCTGCACGAGCGAATCGCTGCGTTGCGCGGTGCTCGGAATCCTCACATATAACCCATATGCTCCGGTTCCTGTGCTCCGGGCGCCTTGCGCTTCATCTCGCTCGTCAATTTGTTCAGCACTTCCTTGGATCGGGAGACCTCTCGGTTGCCCATCGCAGGCGCTTCCTTATTCCACTATTATGCCAATCATCAGACTCGGCTAGAAGCAAACGAACGTTTCAAAGCCATCAGACGCCGGTCATCATCATGCCACGACCGCGTCCCGACAGGAGGATATTGCCGGTGAAACAGGTTGAACGCGATTCCATGGAATTCGATGTAATCATCGTCGGTGCCGGTCCCGCCGGCCTGTCGGCGGCGGCGCGTCTCATGCAGCAGGCCAGCGAGACCGACCAGGAACTTTCCGTGTGCGTGGTGGAAAAGGGCTCCGAGGTAGGGGCCCATATCCTCTCGGGTGCCGTCTTCGAGCCCAGGGCCCTCGAGGAGCTCTTCCCGGACTGGAAGGAACGCGGTGCGCCGCTCACCACGCCGGTGACCCGAGACGCACTATATCTTCTCAAGGACGACGAGAAGGCGCAGAAGCTGCCCGATGCCCTGGTTCCCAAGAGCATGCATAATACCAGCGGTAGCATGCCGAGTGGCGACTCCCGCAACTTCGTTATCAGTGCTGGCAACCTGTGCCGCTGGCTGGCCGAGCAGGCGGAGGCGCTGGGCGTGGAGATCTTCCCCGGCTTCGCCGCCCAGGAGACCATTGTCGAGGATGGCGTGGTCAAGGGCATCCTGATCGGTGATATGGGCGTGGGTGCCGACGGCGAGCCCAAGGACGGCTACATGCCCGGCATGGAGCTACGCGCGAAATATACCTTCTTCGCCGAGGGCGCCCGCGGCCACCTGGGCAAGCGCCTGATCAGCCAGTTCGGGCTCGATGAAGGCAAGGACCCCCAGCACTACGGCATCGGGCTCAAGGAACTCTGGGACATCCCCGCCGAGCAGCATGAACCCGGCCTGGTGCTCCACGGCTCCGGCTGGCCGCTGGGCAAGGATGCCCACGGCGGCTGGTTTCTCTACCACGCCGAGAATCAGCAGGTCGTCGTCGGTCTGATCATGGACCTCTCCTATCGAAACCCCTGGCTGTCGCCCTTCGATGAGTTCCAGCGCTTGAAGCACCATCCGGTGCTGGCCAAACATCTCAACGACGGCAAGCGCGTCGCCTATGGGGCCCGCGCCATCACCAAGGGGGGGCTGAACTGCCTGCCGAAGATGACCTTCCCCGGTGGCCTCTTGATCGGCTGTGACGCCGGCACGCTGAACTTCGCCAAGATCAAGGGCCTGCACACCGCCATGAAATCGGGCCTGGTCGCTGCCGAGGCGGTCTTCGAGGCACTGAACGATCATGAAGCGAAAGCCGGAGGCGACGAGGGGGGTAAAGAGCTGACCAGCTTCACCGACAAGTGGGAAGCCAGCTGGGCCTTCGCCGAGCTAAAGGAGAGCGCCAGCTTCGGCCCGGCGATCCATCGATACGGCACCCTGGGTGGTGGGGCCTACAATTTTCTCGACCAGCTGCTGGGCGGCAAGCTGCCCAGGGTCCACGACACCACCCCGGACCACGCGACGCTGGAACCGGCAAGCCGATTCGAGAAGATCGACTACCCGAAGCCGGACGGCAAGCTCTCCTTCGACAAGACCTCCTCGGTGTATCTTTCCAACACCAACCACGAGGAGGATCAGCCCTGCCACCTCAGGCTTGACGACCCCGAAGTCCCCATTCGCGACAACCTGCCCGAGTACGGCGAGCCAGCCCAGCGTTACTGCCCGGCAGGGGTCTACGAGGTGGTAGAGGGCAAGGACGGCAAGCCGCGGTTCCAGATCAACTTCCAGAACTGCGTGCACTGCAAGACCTGCGACATCAAGGACCCGGCCCAGAACATCACCTGGGTGGCGCCGGAAGGCGGCGGCGGGCCGAATTATCCGAATATGTGAGCAACGTTTTGTTCATTCGGCCTCCGGGCGCTTGTCTGTCAAGTCAAGGGCAATCGCATAACGCGTGCTGCGCCCACCGCCTGGTAGCCGGCTCAGGCAGCCCTTGTCCAGCATGTCAGTCAAATCGCGGGTGGCTGTCGCCTTACTCACTTTTGCCAGTGACCGGTATTGGCGTGCATTGATGCCCTGTTCAAATTCTTCGCCCGCTTTATCCAGCAATCGATTCAGTACCTTGAGCTGGCGCTCGGTCAGTACCGTGGTAGCGTGGCGCTGCCAGAAACGCGCTTTGACCAGCACCCGGTCCACCCTCGCCAGTGCCTGCTGCAGAGCCATCTCCAGCGTGTCCAGGAACCAAGCCAGCCACTCGGTGATATCCAGGTCACCCCGTTGAGTGCGTTCCAAGTTATCGTAGTAGGCCTGTCGCTGCGCCATGATGGCAGCGCTCAATGAATAGAACCGCACCGACCGCCGCTCGGACTGGGCCAGCGCCCGGTCCGTCACCGCCCGCGCCACGCGGCCATTGCCGTCGTCAAAGGGATGGAGCGTTATCAGCCACAAATGGGCAATGCCAGCGCGCAGTAATGGGTCCAGGCCGGCGGGGGGCCGGTTGAACCAATCGACAAAGGCTGACAATTCCGCTTCCAGCCCTTCTCGCGGGGGCGCTTTGAAGTGAACCCGGGGGCGATCCACCCGGCCCGATACCACCTGCATGGGCTGCTCGCCGCGCAGGTCGCCCACGCGAACATGGGCCAACCAGCCCGGCCCCTGTGGAAACAGCAGTGATTGCCATTGGCACAAGCGCTCCGGGGACAGGGGTTCATCGGGCTTGTGCGTGGCTTCCAGCAAGAGTGCCACTAGCGCTTCGGATTGCGGCGTGGGCTGCCCCGCCAACCCGGCCCGGTCCAGGCCGAGCTGACGCGCCACCGACGAGCGAACCGAGCCCACATCCAGGTGCTCGCCCTCGATCTCACTGGTGCGGATCGCATTCTGAATCAACGCATCCATCTCCACTTCCAAGTCGGCCCGCAGCGGCACAGCCTCTGACCGGCCCAGCAGCCGCCCCTGCAGTAGGCGCACCACCTCCAGCCGCCCCTTGAGGGCCACCTCGTCCCAGCGGAAGTGGGGCCAAGCGGAATGCTGCCAAATATACATGAGCCGAATACGAGCCATTATCAAATCATATTATGAGCCGATTATGGCAGCTATTCGGCTCACGGGCCAGTTAGTACCCAGGGGCAAAATACCGGCTTGGAGTGCTAGCGCCGATACATCAGGCGTCGCCGGTGACCACTGGCCTTGATGGCTCCTGGATCCACTCGCTCCAGGAGCCGGCGTAGAGGCGCGGGAGGGAACGTCCGGCAACGGCGTAGGCGAGGATGTTGTGGCAGGCGGTCACCCCGGAGCCGCAGTAGGCGATCACCGACTCGGCGTCCGGCAGTTCATCGGCAAGCACCCTCGCCGACTTGAAGCGATCGCCATGAATGAGGTTCTCGGCACTCGGCCGACACACCGCGCCGGGGATATGGCCGGCGACGGGATCGATGGGCTCCACGTCGCCGCGAAAGCGTTTCAGGCTGCGGGCATCCACCTTGAGCGCCGGGTCCGATAACACCTGATCGGCATCGACCAGGACCGAGGCCTGGAAAACCGGGACCCAGTCGCCGGGATCGGACCACGCCTCCGGGTCACCATCCTCGATCAGCCCACCGCCGCTGGTGAGCCAGGCCTCCAGTCCGCCGTCGAGCAACCGCACCTCGGGATGGCCGGCCCAGCAGGCCAGCATCCACCAGGCGCGGGCGGCGGCCAATTGCCCTCCCAGGTCATCCAGCACCACCACCGGCTGGTCAGACTCGATTCCCAGTCGCCGGATCACCTCGGTAAAGGCCTCGGGGCTCGGCAAGGGATGCCGGCCGCCCTGCCCCGGGGGACCGGCGAGATCGCGATCCAGATCCAGGTGAAAGCTGCCGGGCAGATGGGCCTCGTACCAGAGCCGGCGTCCCTCATCCGGCTGCCCCAGGCGGGCGCGGCAATCCAGGACGCGTGGCGGGCGGGGCCCCTCCAGGGCCTCGGCCAGTTCGACGGCGGTGATCAGCGGGCTTGTCATGTCGAGACTCCTGCGAGTAGTTCAATGGGGGCGAGACTGGCGATCAGGCGGCGCCGGCCGGCATGATCGAAATGGACCTCGATGACTGGATTGGCTGGATCGCCTTCCACCAGGCCGACCTTGCCTTCGCCGAAGACGGCATGACGCAGGCGCTGGCCGACCCGGAAGTTTCCCCCGGGCATGCGGCCCTCGGCAACTCTCTCGGAAATTCCCTCGGGGGCGGCCGCCGTGACGGGCAGGGCGCTGCCAAAAGCAGAAAGATAGCGGCCGACCAGGTCAGGAGAGGAGACCGCCAGGGGCGTTGCATAGCCATCATCCGGGCTGCCGGCAAGACACGCGCCGACAGCCAGGCAGTCCTCCCAGGCCGTCTCGGCGATGAAGCGACTAGGGCGATGGCTGCCGCCGTCATGGACCATCACCAGCCGTTCCCGGGCCCGGGTGATGGCCACATAGAAGAGTCGCCTTTCCTCTTCGAGGCGTTGCGCCGACAGGGGATTGTCACGGCTGTAGTGGGGGAAGTCCTCCTCGTTGGTGCCCGCCAGCAGCACCAGCGGCCATTCCAGCCCCTTGGCACCATGCACGGTGGTGATCAGCACCCCGTCGGCGCGGTTCTCCACCGGTCGGCGCAGCAGTTCGATGAAGGCGGCGGTATCGGTTCCCAGTTGGACGGCCTCCTCGATCAGCACATCGAGCAGGCGGACATCCTCCTCGCCCTTGTCCCGACGGGCGGCTGCCCGTTTCAGCACCTTCTCCGCCTCCACCGCCTCGACCACGTGCTGGAGCAGCCGGGAGGGCGACCAGGCCGCCAGCCTTGGCAGTTCACACAACAGCGCCCAACGCCGCTTGAGCGTGCGGCGCTGGAAGGGCTTGATCCCGGCGAGCACGGCATCATGTCGCTCCGGCCAATGCTGGGTCTCGGCCAGCCGCTCGGCCAGGGCGGCGAGGCGTTCCCGAGCGACGAAGGAGGTGGGCTGGGAAAGTAGCAGCTGGAGCTGTTCCGGGTCCCGGAGACGGCCGGCATCCAGGGCCAGTTGGAGATAGCCCGCAAGCGCCTGAACCAGCGGCAGGCGGAAGACGAAGCGGTCCTCCCGGGCGAGCCGGAAGGGGACCCCTGCCCGCAACATCGCCAGCTGGAGCGGGACGGACAGCGCCCAGCTGCGCACCAGCACGGCGGCCTCGTCGAGCCGGCGACCCTCCGACTGCCAGTGGGCCAGGGTCTCGAGCAGGGTGCCGGCGCCCTGCCCCACGGCCAGGCGGGTCGCGGGATTATCCGGCGCCGCCAGGCAGAGCTGGTCGGGGCGGCGCTGGTTGGCCTCGATGGCATGATTGGCCGCCAGGGCCAGGGCATGGCCATGACGGAAGGTCGTGGAAAGCGGGTAGTCACGGGCCTCGCCGAAGGTCTCGGTGAACCGCTGCAGCATCGTCTCGGGATGGGCCCCCCGCCATTCGTAGATGCACTGGTTGGCATCTCCCACCGCCATGACCTCGGCGTCGCGCCCGGCCAGCACGGCGAGCAGGCGCTGCTGGGCGACGTTGATGTCCTGGTATTCGTCGATGATGACCTGATCGAGAAAGCCCTGGACCCGAGCATGCAGCCTGGCGTCACCCTCCAGCGCCAGGAGAGGGCGATAGAGCAGGTCCGCAAAGCCCATCAGCCCCTGGTCTGCGAGCAGCCGTTCAGCATACGCGAAGGTGACGGGGAAATGCTCGGTAGCCTCGCCGAAATCCAGGCGGGCGTAGAGGGCGGCGGGTGCCACCATCTCGGCCTTGACCAGTGCACAGAAGTTAGCCAGCGCCTCGAGGCGTTCGGCTTCCAGGGCCGTTTCCCGGGCGTCGGGATCCTCGGCCAGGGCGAGCAGCGTGGCCTGGCGAAGCAGGCGTTCCACCTGCCAGTCGGCGGTGAGCAACTGACGGGGGGAGAGCGCGCCCCAGCGCGTCAGGCTTCGGGTGAGCCGATGTCCCAGCGAATGGAAGGTCCGCACATCAGGAAGGGCCTGCCCCGGGGAGGCCATGGCGGCAAGCCGGGCCTGGAAGTCCTCCCTGGCTGAGCGGTTGAACATCAATACCAGGATCCGCTCCGGCGGGGTTCCCCGCGCGAGCAGGTGCAACACCCTGGCGACCATGGTGGTGGTCTTGCCGGCACCGGCCACCGCGGCGACTCGGGCGTGTCCCGACTCATGCTCGACGACGGCACGCTGTTCGTGGGTCAACTGGCGGATCAGGTGCATGGCAGGTCCCTCCTACGTCGCCGGTTCCTCGCTACGCCAGGGCATCCTTCACGATTTCGGGGGCCTGAGGGACGGCGGCATGAAAGAGATGATAGAAATTGGCGGTGGTCTGCATCGCGACCTCGTCGACGCTGATGCCGCGTGTCGCGGCGATGCACTCGGCCACTTCGACGACCCAGGCCGGCTGATTGGGCTTGCCGCGGTGAGGCACCGGTGCCAGGTAGGGGCTGTCCGTCTCGATCAACAGGCGGTCGAGGGGAATCTGCCTGGCCAGGTCACGGAGAGCGTCGGCGTTGCGGAAGGTGACGATACCGGACAGGGAAATGTAGAAGCCAAGCCGTACCGCCTCCCGCGCCATCTCGAGATCCTCGGTGAAGCAATGCAGCACGCCGCCCACGGCCGGGTCGGTGTGCTCACGGATCAGCGCCAGGGTATCCTCGCGGGCATCGCGGGTGTGAACGATCACCGGCAGTTCCAGTTCGGTGGCGGCGATCAGCTGTCGGCGAAAGCGCTCGCGCTGCACCTCCCGGGAGGGCACGGGGTCCGGTAATGAATCCACACGATCCGGATGGAGGTAGTGATAGTCGAGACCCGCCTCGCCGATGGCCACCGCCTCGAAACGCTCGGCCACTTCCTTGATAGACTCGATGTCGGGTTCCTCGGGGACCTGATGCAGGGGATGCACCCCCGCAGAGATCACCACATCGTCGTGGTCACGAGCGATGGCCGCGAGGCACGCGACACCTTCCAGGGTCACGGCGACAGCCAGGAACTGGCTGACCCCACGCGCCCGGGCGGCGTCGAGGGTCGCGGCCAGGTCGCCGTCGTGGGTCTCGGGATCGAGGCGGTCGAGATGGCAATGGGAATCAACGAACATTCAGAAGACAACCGAAGTAGATGGATGGGCGCTGAGCGCTGAGCGCTGAGCGCTGAGCGCTGTCAGAGCGTATAGGTCGGCGCGCCCTTGTCGAGCTGGCCGGCCAGCAGGCCCTCGATGCGATCCCGAACCACCTTGTCCTCGGCGCTGAAGTGGATACCGATACCCGGCACCCGACGCCCCGAGACCCCTTCCGGCGAGACCCAGACCACCTGTCCGGTTACCGGGACCCGCTCGGTCTCGCCGGGCAGCATCAGCAGCAGGAAGACCTCCTGGCCGAGCTCGTAGCGCTCGCGGGTAGGGACGAAGATGCCGCCTCGCTCCAGCGATGACATATACGCCGAGAGCAGGGTCGGAACATCCTGGATGGTCAGGGAAAGGGCTTTCTGAGCGGCCATGGGTGCCTCCGGATGAATGGATCCATCGAGTCAGGGTCAGGAACGCAACAGCGCTGACCAGCGAACCAGCCAGGCTTCCAGCACCAGCTGAGGATTGGGATTTCCGCCGATGGCCAGCAACCGACGCTGCTCACGAGCGTAATCGAGCAGCCGGAACCAGTCACGGACCCGGGCATTCTTGACCGCCTGCCGATACAAGGGCAAGAGATCGGGATTGCGCAGGCCCTGGCTGTCCCCCGACAGCCCTAGACGGATCAGGTCCTCCAGCCAGGCAATACCGTACCATAGAATGGCCTCGGCGGACTGGCGATCGAGCCTGGCCGCCTCGGCCACCGGCTCGCCGCCCCGGACCAGCGCCTCGAAGGTATCGACGAGCTGCTGGCGAAGCGCCCGGGCCTCCGGCGCTGCGCGGGCCAGCGCCTCAAGCGGCAGCCCGCCCGCCACCTGCCACCAGAAACGTGCCTCCTCCTCGCTGCCCAGGCGCTCGGCCAGCCAGGGCAGGCAGGCGTCAAGGGACGGCGGGGCCAGGCTCCAGTGCTGACAACGCGAGCGGATGGTCGGCAACAACCGCGAGGGAAGATCGGACAGGAGCAGGAAGAGCGTCCTGTCACCGGGTTCCTCGAGACTCTTGAGTAGGGCATTGCCCGCGGCCACGTTCATGGCTTCCGCCGGCGAGATGAGGATCACGCGATGTCCGCCCTGCTGGGCGGTCTGGCTGACGAAGGCATTGACCTCGCGGATCGGATCGATGCGGATCTGGCGCTTGCCTTCCTCCGGGGCGACCCGCAGCAGGTCGGGATGATGACCGGCCAGCAGCATGCGACACCCGTGGCAGTGGCCGCAGGCGCTATCCCCGGGATCGGCACAGAGTGTCCAGGCGATGAGTGACTCGGCCAGTGCCTGCTTGCCGAGGCCACGAGGCCCCGATAACAGCACGGCATGGGGCAAGCGCCCGCGGCGGGCCTGATCGATCAAGTCCCGGGCCCGAGATGCCAGCCAGGGCGGTGGTACCAGGGCCTCGCCTTCACTCATCGCCATGCCGACACCCGCCTTTCCAGTTCACTCAGCAGCCGGGCCTGGACCTCACAAAGCGCTGCCGAGGCATCGACCACCACCATCCGTTCCGGCGCGGCGGCGGCCCGTGCCAGGTAGGCCAGGCGCACCGCCTCGAAGAAGCTGGACCGTTCGCGCTCGAAACGATCTCGCTCCCCGCCCTGGCGGTCGAGCCGGCCTTCAAGCCGATGCTGGGCGCCGGATACGGGCATGTCCAGCAGCAGCGTCAGGTCGGGTTCCAGGCCCTGCTGCACGAAGGCCTCGAGTTCGGCGATGCGCGACGAGGCGATCCCGCGTCCCCCGCCCTGGTAGGCGAAGGTGGCATCGGTGAAACGGTCACAGACCACCCAGACGCCCCGCGCCAGCGCCGGTCGGATGACTCGAGCCAGGTGCTGGGCCCGTGCGGCGAACACCAGCAGGAGTTCCGCGTCGCTGTCCAGGGGTTCGCCGCTGCCGGGATCGAGCAGCAGGTCACGGATGGCCTCGGCCCGGGGCGTGCCGCCGGGCTCGCGTGTCTGAACCACCTCGAGGCCCCGGCCCTCGAGCCAGTCGGTGACCAGGGCCAGGTTCGTGGACTTGCCGACGCCCTCGCCGCCTTCCAGGGTGATGAATCGTCCACGTTCGGTCATGGGATTGTCCGCTCCAGGATCAACGATTGCGGATGTAGCGGTTGACCGCATTATTGTGTTCGCGAAGAGTCCGCGAGAAGTGATGGGCGCCATCCCCACGAGCGACGAAATAGAGGGTCTCGCCGGGCAGTGGGTTGACCGCCGCTTCCAGAGAAGCACGCCCCGGCATGGCGATGGGCGTGGGCGGCAGGCCATCGATCGTGTAGGTATTATAGGGGGTATCCTCCTGCAAGTCGGCGCGGGCAATGCGGCCGTCGTAGCGTTCCCCCATGCCATAGATCACCGTCGGATCCGTCTGCAGCCGCATCCCGCTCTCCATGCGCCGCTTGAAGACGCCGGCGATCTCGCGGCGCTCCTCAGGCGCACTGGTCTCGCGTTCGATCAGCGAGGCCATGATCAGGGCTTCGTAGGGCGTTTCGATGGTCAGGTCGTCGTCGCGCTCGGCCCAGACCTCCTCGAGAATGCGCTCCATACGGGTCAATGCCTGGCGCAGGATCTCCAGGTCACTCACTCCCTTGTGGTAGCGATAGGTGTCGGGAAAGAACCAGCCCTCGGGATGCTGCCCTTCGCGGTCCAGTAGGGCCATCACCTCCGCGTCGCTCAGGCCGGTGGTGCGGTTGTCAAGCTTGGGAGCGCCATCCAGGAGGTCACGCATCTGGCGGAAGGTCCATCCCTCGGGAATGGTCAGCGGATAGGTCACCACACGGTCACTACCCAGTAGCTCGAGCAGCTCGCGTCCGGTCATGCCGGGCTCGAGCCGATACTCCCCGACACGCAGGCTCGGCACACTCTGCGGCTCCAGACGCGTCAGCAGGCGAAAGGCCCAGTCATCCTCGATGACGCCCTGCGACGCCAGATCGGCAACCACATGATTGAAACCGGCCCCACTGGGCACCTCATAGAGGGTGGAGGCATCGAGATCGAGCGGGGCCTCGAGACGCGACTCCCAGTAGCGATACCCGGCAAAGAGGCTACCCGCGGCCAGGATGGCCAGTACCAGCAATACCTTGACTAGACGCCACATGGGCTACCTCGTTCAGTGGTTTGCCCCTTCGGGGAGGGGATAGCCCAGGAGGGCATGGGCCTCGGCCTGCAGGGCCCGGTGATCAGGGGTGATCGCCCAGCCCGCCAGCGACCGGCCATCGACATCATCGAGCCGGGTCACCGGCCAGAGGCCCTGGAGGGAGTTGCCCAGCCACAGCGCCTGTGCCTCATGCAGCACCTCGGGCCCGGCGTCCACCTCGTGGATCGAGAGTCGTGCCATCAGCGCCTGGCGCAGGGTCCCGGCCACCCCACAGCGGTGCAGTCGCGGGGTTTCCAGGCAACCATCACGTTGCCAGAAGAGGTTCATGCAGGTCGCCTCGACAAGCCGTCCCCGGGTGTCACGAAGGAGCCCCTCGGCGGTCTCGTCGTCGGACCACTCGGCCCGCGCCAGGACATTCTCCAGACGATTGAGATGCTTGATCCCGGCCAGGGCCGGCTGGATCGCCAACGACAGATGACAGTGTCTGACGCGAACGCCCTCCTGCCAGAAACCCACCGGCGGCGAGAAGGGGTTGAGCTGCCAGCGCAATCGCGGCGCTGGATCCGGCGGGAGCCGGTAGCCTCGCCCACCGCTGCCGCGCGTCAGGATCAGCTTGAGGACCTGCCAACCGGGCCCCGCTTCCGCAAGGGGACGCTCCAGCTCTGCCCGAGCGGGAACCGGGAGCCCCAGCACCCCACAGCCTCGCTCGAGCCTTGCCAGGTGCTCGGCCCACAAGCGGGGCTCGCCATCACCCACCAGCACCGTCTCGAACAGGCCATCGCCATAGGCCGGTCCCCGGTCGTCCAGTGGCCAGCCATTCTCGACGGAGGCGACGCTCAAGCCAGGTCCTAGGTCCGGGTAAAGATCAGGGTGCCGTTGGTGCCGCCAAACCCGAAGGAATTCGACATGGCGACCTCGACCTTCATCTCACGGGCAGTGTGGGGCACATAGTCCAGGTGGCAACCTTCCTGAGGGTTGTCCAGATTGATGGTCGGCGGCGCGACCTGGTCGCGGATCGCCAGCACACAGAAGACCGCCTCCACTGCACCCGCCGCGCCCAGCAGGTGGCCGATCATCGACTTGGTGGAACTCACCGCCACCGACTTGGCCGCATCTCCCATCACCCGCTCCACGGCACGACTCTCCGCCAGGTCCCCGGACTGGGTCGAGGTGCCATGGGCATTGA